>CALDUB010000413.1 GCA_937923465.1 uncultured Saprospiraceae bacterium | reverse complement strand
CAGAGGATAAAGGAAATGGTCAATTGACCAAAAAATGCTACATTTATACCCTTCTATTAATAAATCATAGTAGCTTTGGTTTTACAATTAAAGTACTCTCGTAACCTTCTGCTAAACTTAACTTCTCAACATGCATATTACCAAATATTTACGCTCTTCAATCTCAATACTATGTGTTCTTTCACTTCTATTTACGGGTTGTTCGGAGCAAAAAATATCTGAAGAAACACCAGCAGTAATAGACACTGAACAAAGTTCAACAGTCGAAGTCAATCCCGAAGATTGGCCGCTCATCAAACCGCTACCTCTAGACCCAGCTATAGAAGCAAAAATAGACGCCATACTACCTAAATTAAGTCTAGAACAAAAAGTAGGACAAGTCATTCAAGCAGACAACGGTTCTATCACGCCAGCAGAAGTAAAAAAATACCGTTTGGGGTCTATCCTCAGTGGTGGTAATTCCGCACCAGGACCACTTCCGTATGCCGATACGAAAGCTTGGTTAGCCGCCGCAGACGAATATTACAATGCCTCTGTTGACCCCGAAGGAGTAGAGATTGCCATTCCATTGATTTGGGGAATTGACGCAGTACATGGTCACACAAACTTAAAAGGCGCGATTGTATTTCCACACAACATTGGATTGGGAGCTATGAATAATCCTGATTTAATCGAGCAAATAGCAAGCGTGACAGCACACGAATTGACAGTATCCGGTCACGATTGGACATTTGCACCCACCTTAGCCATACCACAAGATATCCGTTGGGGGAGAAGTTATGAAGGATTTTCGGAAAGACCAGAGATAGTTAAATCCTATGGAGACCGCATTGTTTTAGGCTTGCAAGGTCGTGTTGGCGAAAAGGATTTTATGGGAAAAGGTCGCGTTATATCTAGTGCAAAACACTTTTTAGCAGACGGAGCCACAGAAAACGGAGTAGACCAAGGCGATGCTAAAATCAGCGAAGAAGAATTACGCACCGTACACGCTGCGGGCTACTACAGCGCCATACCAGCAGGCGTACAAACCGTCATGGCTTCTTTCTCTAGTTGGGACGGCAGAAAGTTACACGGCGACAAAGAACTGTTGACAGATGTCTTAAAAGGCAGATTAGGATTTAACGGTTTTGTCGTCGGAGATTGGAACGGTCACGGTCAAGTACCAGGCTGTACAAACACCGATTGTGCACAATCTTTAAATGCAGGACTCGACATGTATATGGCGCCTGACAGTTGGAGAGGATTATACGAAAGCACCTTGAAGCATGTAAAAGAAGGAACGATACCAATGACCCGTTTGGATGATGCCGTACGTCGTATTTTACGCGTGAAAATAGCATCTGGTATCTTTGAAAAAGGCGCACCAAGTACACGTGAGAATGCAGGAAATGAAAAACTATTGGGATTGCCTCAAAACAGAGCCATTGCGCGACAAGCAGTCCGCGAGTCAATGGTTTTATTAAAAAACAACGGAGGAACATTACCATTAGATGCCTCAAAAACGATTATGGTCATCGGTGACGGTGCAGATAATATCGCGAAAACATCTGGTGGTTGGACGCTATCTTGGCAAGGAACAGGTCATACAAACGATGAATTTCCGAATAGCCAATCTATCCTCGCAGGTATCCAAGAAGCAGTCAAAGCCGCAGGAGGAAAAGTGATTTTTTCTCCAAAAGGAGACTCAAAAGTGAAAGCTGATGTGGTGGTCGCAATATATGGCGAAGACCCTTACGCAGAGTTTCAAGGCGACCGTGTCAACTTCGACTTTACGCCAAATGGTTTTGATACAAACATACTCGATAAATTTCACGGAAACACGCCAGTTGTATCTGTTTTTCTATCAGGTCGCCCGATGTGGGCTAATCCTGAGATGAATAATTCAGACGCATTTATCGCGGCATGGTTACCTGGTAGCGAAGGCGGTGGCATCTCAGATATGTTATTTCAAAGAGACGCGTCTTATGACTTTAGTGGTCGTTTGTCTTTCTCTTGGCCGAGTAGCGCAGTAGTTGCCGCAGATGCAAAACCATTGTTTGCTTTAGGTTACGGATTGAATTATAAAAGCAAGGAAACTATTGCTGAATTGTCAGAAGAGTCTGGTTTAGAAGATGTTGCAGTCGTGTCAACGGGTAAATTTTTCAACAAAGGAGCGGCTGTTGCGCCATGGAGTCTATGGTTGAATACTGGCGACTTGGACAAACAAATCGGTAGTTATCCGACTTCTGTAGGCGGGCTGATTGTGAGCAAAACGGACCACTTGGCACAAGAGGACGCCTTACGCATCAAGTGGACTTTAGGAGATAATGACCAACTAAGAGTGAGTACTGCTGCCCCAAGTGACATGAGCCGTCAGGCGAATGGCGCTATGGAATTAACCTTCGCCGCAAAGTCTTTTAATGCCAACACGACTATCAAAGTCGGTCTATGCAATGAAGGCGGAAAGTGCGATAAAACCTTCGATATCAATATCGCTGCGAATGACTGGAAAGAGTATCGTATTAGCTTGAGTTGCTTTGGTGATGCGGGTGTTGATATGACTCAGGTTAAGACGGCATTTATGCTTACGGCTGGAGCTGGTGCGGATGTTGGGATTGGGAATATTCGCTTGGAGTCGGATTTGGATGCGAAGCCGGGCTGTGATGGGGAGTAGGGTAGAGCTACCACCTTTTCAAAAGGTGGTAACTCTAAGTTGATAAAGCCGCCTCGATTTGTTTTGGGGTGGCTTTGTTGGTTGTATTTGAAATCACAGAAATAATAGGAATAAAGAAGCCGTTATAACTAGAATTGATAGTTTACATTTTTTGTAAATTAAATTATACTTGTTTACATTTAATGTAAACTAAAATTATTATATTTACGTTATGAGAATAATAGAAATGTCAACGGGACAAGTCTTTAGAGTAGAAATTTTGCCTGTTGAAAAATCTGACTACAAGCAAATAACTAAGAAAAGATACTTTTTTGATTGGAAAGTAGAAAATGAGTATGAGGTATATAAATTACAGATAGTTGGGAGAGATGATATTTTAGGTCTCGTCTCAGTACAAAGAATTCCAGAAGAATTGAGAGTTCATATCAGGCTATTGACCGTTTCTAAAGAAAATAGAGGAAGTGAAAAAAAGTATGAAAACATTACTGGAAATCTGCTGACATTCATTGCTCAAATAGCCTTAAAAGAATATAAAGGATTTGCGTGTGTGTCCTTAAAGCCAAAAGGTGTAATCGCTCAGCACTATATTGATAAGTACGATATGAATATTACTGGGGCGAGTTTAAGTATGGAAATATCGGAAATTTTGAACTTAATTAAAACTTATGATAATGAATAATAATAAGGAATTAGAGAATGCTGAATATGGTGTAGATTCTCGGTATGCATCTGAGGAAGAGATGAAAGCTGATGGTAAAGTGTTAATGGCAGCGCGATTAGGAAGAATGAAAAATTTGAATCCAAATTTGATTATTCAAGCTGAATTGTTGTCTTTAAAACTCAGAATGGAGGAATATTTAACGAAGAATATCCATGAAAAACATAATTTCTTTACCGAGTTTTTGTCCGAATATATTGATACAATTTGCGACAAAAGAAATCAATTTTCGGAAGATATTGGTATTTCTCCAGTGACGTTAAGCCACATTTTAAGTAAGCGTAGAGAACCGCAAGAAAAATTCTTTTTAAAGTTGATGATTCACTCTGAATTGACGTATAAGAATGTTTGTAAGTTTCAGGGCAAAATATGGTTTCAGGTTTATTTTCATGAGAAAATATGTGATACGATGGCAAGTCAGGATAAGTGGAGACCTGGTGTGGAAAAGCAGGTGCGGGTGAGTAATTTTGTGGGTGTGTGAAAAGAGTAGATTACAATATTGTTGTCAGTTTTTTTAATATGGAGGGGTCGTGTATCGAATTTATAGAAGAGTTACAACGGATTAAGTCCGCAGACCGATGCGTACGCGACTGATACTTGATTTTTAGAAAGCAAAGACAGCTGTCAGACACTAATTTTTGCTGAATTTTTGGTATTACTTTACTTCTGTGTTTTGTTGTTGATGGAAGTGTCAGACAGCTAAGTAGGGATGTATGAAGTATAGTCGCACTAAAATATAGGGTGAGAGGTGGTACCAAACAGCTGCTAAGTCAGCAGAGCGAATGCGATAAATATAGATAAGGAAAGAAGTGGTACTAACGAAGGGTTTTGTTGGTTGTAAAAATGCGATAGTATCTCTTTGGTCTTTAAGTGAGTAAAATTAAAGAGATACTATCAAAATATTTAAAAAATAGGATAGCTAGGAGCTCGTAATATTTGAACAGCCGAGGGGAAAAGACTACGCCGAGAACGTAATAATTCTACAGTTCTTGGAGCACCATTAA
>CALDUB010000412.1 GCA_937923465.1 uncultured Saprospiraceae bacterium | reverse complement strand
CAGGATATTTATATTCAAGATTGGTCTATTCCTTATGAGAGTCTTTTGATTACTGCTTTGGAAGGTCCGCAGAAGGCGGAGAGTTTGCTTATTGCTACGAATGAGAAGCAGTATAAGGACTTTTTGGAGGAGGATAATTTGCTATTGGAGGTTATGCGTCAGACGGATGTGGGGAAGTTGAATGAGCGGTATTTTGATTTAGGGGAAGGGAAGTATTTTTTGAAGTGATGTGATTTCGGACTTTATAATTTCTCCTGATAGATTTCACTAAACTCTTCCAGACGTAAACAAAGAACTTTAGGAAAAGCTATTCGTTTCAAAATTTTAAAATGAGCATCATCTGTGATGATATACTCTGCATTAGCGGCAATAGCACAGTCCACAAACTTATTATCATCTGGGTCTTTTTCAATTAATTGCCATTGATAAAATATGTCACTTCTAATAGTGCCAGGAAGATTAAGGAAAAGCGTAGTGATGTTATTTCCTAGAGTCTTACTCTCGAAAAAATTATCTAAAATTTCAGCATATTCACTCAAGATTGGAGTACTAACAGCTAATTTGATTTTACCATCCAAGATTTCATCAAATAGCCAGCGATGTTCTGCTTTTTTTCCAAGGATATGAATCAAGCAATTGGTATCTAATATGATAATCATCCTTTTGGATTTTCTTGTTTACGCATATGAACATCACGCGTAGCCTCATTCCAACTTTCTTTTGTAAATTCTTTTTTATCCCAGAAAGCATCTACTTCTGATAAGATTTTCTTCTTATAATACTCCGTTAAAATATCTTTTATTTCTGCCAATTCTGTACTCCCCATATCTTTAGAAAACATTTCTAAAAGATGTATTTGTACAGGATTTAGCTTAGTCGCTATATTCTCTGATTGTATGTTTTTTGCTGACGACATATTGTAATAATTTATAATGAAGATACATGATAAACGTCAAAAATGCAAAAAAAAGTTCAAAAGCTATTCTGAAAATTTGCATATAATCCCTAAACCCACTCCATCCCCTTCTTCAAAAATCCCAAAGTCTGCGCCTCCGCGCTCCCCTCTTCCACTTGATGATTATACACCCAATTCGCCATTGGCGGCATAGACATTAAGATACTTTCTGTCCGTCCATTGGTATCCAGACCAAACTTAGTCCCTTTATCCCACACCAAATTAAACTCTACATAACGACCACGACGTAGCGCCTGCCATTTTTGCTCATTTTCACCGTAAGCTAAGTCTTTGTTTTTAGCCATTAAATGCGTGTATATCGGCGCAAATGCTTCTCCCACGTCTTTTACGAAGGCAAACCGACTTTCTTTTGTATGTCCGTCTTGTCCACCCAATCTATCAAAGAAAATGCCCCCAATACCGCGTGTTTCTTGACGATGCTTCAAATAAAAGTAGTCATCTGCCCAAGTTTTGAATTTTGGATGATACGCTACATCGTGTTTATCACAGACATTTTTTAAGGTTTGATGAAAGAACTTTGCGTCTTCTTCATTGACATAATGTGGCGTCAAATCAATACCGCCCCCAAACCACCAAGTACCATTGTCCATTTCAAAGTAACGTACATTCATGTGAATGATGGGCACCATTGGACTGACGGGATGATGTACAATAGAAACGCCAGAGGCGAAAAACTTGCCTGTTTCAACACCTAGTTTTGCGATAATATTTGCGGGTAATTCTCCGTGTACTGCGGAAAAATTTACGCCTCCTTTCTCAATTACTTGTCCGTGAATGACGCGTGCACGTCCGCCGCCACCGCCTGGGCGGTCCCATTTGTCTTCGATGAATTTTCCGCTGCCGTCTGCTGTTTCTAGGGCAGCGCAGATATTGTCTTGGAGAGACTGGAAGTAAGTGACTATTTGTTCTTTGTTGAGCATTTTTGTTTTTTTGCGGTGCTGGACTGGACGGGTTGAAAACCCGTTTGACGGTCAGGTTGAAAACCTAAGCTACAGGGCTTCTACTGCTGCAGCTGTTACTTTTTTGTTATTTCCGACAAATATTTCTCCGTCAATCCAGATTACGGGGCGTTTTAAGAAGGTATATTCTTCTAAAATTAAACTGCGATAATCATCTTCCGTTAATACCTGTTCTTTCAATCCACGTGCTGCATATTGACGGGAACGACGCGAGAATAAGTCTTCATAAGTTCCCACTTTTTCCTTCATTGCATCCAACTGTTCGCCAGTCATTTTCTCCGTTTTGATGTCTTGCATCTCAAATCCTTCGCCACCACCAAGTTCTTTAATGATACGTTGACAGGTATTACAAGTGGAAAGGTGATATATTTTTCTCATCTTTGTTTTTTAGTTGGAAGTCTATCTTTGAACACAAAAGTACATACCCTCAAGTACTTTTTACCATCAAGAACACCAATTTACTATTTTCTGACATAGGACATACAGGCACAAGCGTAAATAACCTTCCAACTTCATTATTTGTCACCCCGACGAGAGGAGGGGAACCATCAACTCGAAATTATGATTGCAGAAAGCGAATTAATATTAAATCCTGACGGCAGTGTTTATCACTTGCATCTCTTACCTGAAGAAATAGCAGAAACGATTATCACTGTTGGCGACCCTGACCGGGTGTCTGAAGTGTCTAAACACTTTGACTCTATCGAAGTCAAACGCAATAAACGGGAGTTTGTCACCCATACTGGCTATATCGGTAAAAAACGTGTTTCGGTCATATCTACGGGCATCGGAACAGACAATATCGATATTGTTTTCACAGAATTGGATGCGCTAGTCAACATTGATTTAAAGACCCGCGAAATTAAAGAAAAGCATACTACTTTAGATTTCATTCGTATCGGGACTTCTGGTGCCTTGCAAGCAGATATTGATATAGACTCCTTCTTAATTTCGTCCCATGGTTTGGGTTTGGGTGGTTTGATGTTGTACTATGATTTTGAGGAAAATGAAAGTGAAAAGATATTGAGAGAGAGCATTGACAATCAACTGATTAACCCTATTCCTGTCCCTACTTACCTTTATGAAAACAGTACAGATTTAGCGGACAAAATTGGTCCAGATATGCTACGTGGTGTAACTGCAACATGCCCAGGTTTTTACGCCCCTCAGGGTCGTCAACTACGCGGAAAGGTACGTAATCAAAAAATGCTAGACGAGCTACGCGCTTGGTCGCACAATGGCACTAGAATTACTAATTTCGAAATGGAAACGGCTGGTATTTATGGCATGGCGCGGATGTTAGGTCATCGGGCGATTTCGTGCAATGCAATCTTGGCAAACCGAGCGAAAGGAGAGTTTAGCGCTGCGCCGAAGAAGGTGGCGGGGAAGTTGATTGAAACGGTATTGGAAAAACTGTAAGTTTTTTAACTATGAACTATAAACGAATTAACTATGAACCTCGTCTCAGTAAATCTCTTTGATGAGACGAAGTTCATAGTTAAACCGTTCATGGTTCATAGTTAAAAACTACTTATTCTTATCCTGCTCTATCACCGTTTCTATCTGATTAACTTTCAAATTCTTAGCGATAATCACTTTATCCTTATTCAAAACATACAACTCTGGTGTCACATCTACATACCAATTCGGATAAATAGCGCGATTTGACGGGTCATAAATATTCGTAAATTGATTAATGGCGCCGACTTTATTTAAGTAGTTTTTCCACTTAGTATCATCCGTATCTAAAGCAATAGTGAAAACTTCCACGCCTTTTGATTTCCATTTCTTGTGGAAGTCAACCAATTTTGGCGTTTCCTCTTGACAGTGCTCACAGTCAGGATTAAACATGTAAACTATCGTGTAATCTGCATTGATGTCATACAATGAGTACTCTTTTCCATCAGGACCTTTTGCTATGACATTTTTTCCTTTTTTGCCAACCAAACTTGCTTGCTTTTCATATGCTTGCTGTTGCAAACCAAAAACCTGTACTGAGTCAGACCAAAATGCGCGTTCGTTAGTGAAATAATTCTGAATCATGAATACCTCAACCGCATGTGCATCCATTAAAGTACTTTCCTTTTGGTCGTAGTTTAATGTAATAAAGTTTGCAAAATACTTAAAGTACTCTGGGTAAGGCAAAGATTTATCTGTGATGTATTTCGCTGCTGCAATGATGCTATCTGGCTGTTGTGGCGTTAATTCGGTGATGTAACGCTTCAATTTATTTGAGATAACTGGCGTACGCAAAAGACGTTCGTCGTTAAAATCTACACCGTTCCAAAAGTCGCGACGGTAGTGCCATACTTGTGCTGCATTATCCAAACCTTCGCGCAAATCTGGATTTTGTCCACCTCTTTTAAAAGAAGTAAAGAAAGAAGTTGGATTCTTTTTAAAGACATCGTTCAAGTAAACTTTACGAGAGTCGATAAGACTTTTTCTTGCCTTTTCGCTTGCGACATATCCCGTAGTCCCCTCTCCTGCCGCATTCATCTGTTGCGTTAAATCATTAAATTTTTGTTGATAATCAGCCTCATATCGTAGATTATTGTACAAAAGTTGATTTTCGAGGCTTCCTTCGACTACCATATTATTCATCAAATCAGCAGTAGCAGTCTTTAGAGTAAAAGTCTGGTCTTCGTCCACTAAAATTTGAAAATTACGATTGTCAGGCAATAAAACAAAATACATCCCTGGTACGTAAGGCTCATCGTTTTTAAAATTAAACTTACCATCTCCTGAAATCGGAGCAACTGCCGCTTTAAAGTTTTGACCTGTGAGCACGCCAATCAAAGAAGCCTCTCCTCCTCCAGCCAAACCCGTAACTTGGATTTTAATATCTGGATTTTCGAGTTTTCCTTTAACACGAGGTTTAGGCGTTTCTGCTGGTGCCGTTGATGCATTCGGAGATGTTGCATTTACAGTTGTTGCGTCTGTTGTTGCAGCTGTTGTTTCTGCTGGATTATTGCAAGCGGAAAAAGCAATAAGTAGTAAGAAAAGTATATTTTTCATATTTGATTTCAGTTATTT
>CALDUB010000411.1 GCA_937923465.1 uncultured Saprospiraceae bacterium | reverse complement strand
GTGACCAATCCTGCTTTTATGTCGTCGTAAACGAAGAAGATGAAGCTATCGGTTGCGGCGGTATTGCGCCCTTAGACGGAGGCGATGGTACGGTTTGTGAACTAAAGAAAATGTATTTTTTGCAAGAGGCACGCGGACATGGATTAGGAGGACAGATGATTGATTTGTTAGTAAAGGAAGCAAAGCGCCTTGGTTTTCAACAATGTTACTTAGAAACCGTTACAAGAATGGAATCTGCTAATATTCTCTATCAGAAGCGAGGGTTTAAGCTTTTAGAAAAAAATATGGGCTGTACAGGTCATTCGGGCTGTGATTCTTTTTATGTTTTGGAACTTTAAGACAGCAACTCTACGCATCAGATGACTTTATGGCACCTGATGAGTAAAGTTAACTAGAACTTAGGATAAATGAATTTTGACGTAACATATTACTCTAGAATTTACCGTGATTTTCGTGCAATAGGTACGAAGGATTACCCTTCTGTCGTGCATTATTATGAAGACCATGAAGATGGTATCAAGAAGTTAGAATTTTCAGAATATTTTGAAATACTAGCGGCTTATACTTATGCGCTCTATAACCTGAATGAGCACAATAAGCACATTTTAATGGCGGAAGTCCTCATTGGTGAGTCCATTCATAATAATGTTACACAGCACAATGAGGAAGATATTTTCTATAATACACTCCTCCGAAAGTCCGTCTCTTATAGTAAATTGCTCCGCTTTAAAGATGCGGAACATGTCTTACGAGAACTAATAAAAATCCAACCTGAAAATATTTTTGCACAACGAAAGTTAAACAGTTGCTTATTTGCTCAAAAGCCGAAATACATCAAAAATTTACGAGCTTTTAGTGTCTTACTTTTCTTCCTTTCCGCAGGTGTTATCGTTATAGAACTTATCGTTATCAAATATCTTTATCCTGCCTGGACACATTATTTTGAATATACGCGCATTGTTCTTTTCTTGACAGGCATAGTTGTCCTTGCTGCCTCTGAGTTATATTTTAAAAGAACGACTAAACTTAAGTCAGAAGCTTTGATTAAAGAGGCTTCGGAGAATAAAAGGTAGACTATAGGAATTGAGACCTTGAATGAATAATGAATTGAGACTCGAACTTGTATTATAAAAATTTGAACGCAGAGGCGCGGAGACGCAGAGTTTTTCGAGCAAAGCTTTCCAAGAATACTTGTTCGGGAGAGCGCAAAGAAAAAAATCTTGCGATTTTTCAACATTCTAGAATGTACTGTAAGTTTAAGTAACTGAACAAAAGTAATCTGACTTTCTAAGCACATAATTTTAGTCGGTTTGACAGATACGAGAAAGAGGTCCATTATTTAAATAAATAATGGACCTCTTTAAGTTTTGCACGGTATGAAAACACCTCTAATACTCTTATTTTGCTATTGTAACATCTCCTTTAAACACGACTATCTCACCGTCTATAAATTCAACTTCTGCATACCAGACATAGACTGCATTATTCATATTCTGCCCTTTATGCGTGCCGTCCCAACCAAAGAATGGGTCATTTGGAGCAAATACTTCTCTAATGAAAAGGCGTTCTCCCCAACGGTCATAAATAGCAAAAGAGTTTATTTTAACTACATTCTCATCTCCAAAAATATAGAAGATATCATTATTTCCATCATCGTTTGGAGAAAATGCAGTAGGAACATCAATGTCGTGTTCTTTGCGCACATAAACCGTAATATCAGTTGTCACAGGGTCACAAGCATTTGCTTGAACCGTTACAGTGAAAGTCGTTGTCTCGATTGGTGTTGCTATTACATTTAAGCAAGTATCACAATTCAAGTATTCACTTGGCGACCAAGTTACAGAATGTATAGAGTCCAATGGCGCACTCACTATAGCTTCCATATCGAAACTATCGCCCAAGGTTATAGTAGGTGGTTCTAAGTTATCAATATTTGCCACCAAGACTACATTTAGTTCCTGCGGTTGTGTAATATCAAAGTTCAACTCAGATTGACAGCCGTTTGCATCTTCAACAACTAAAGTATAAGTCGCTGCTGCTAAGTCTGAGAAATCAGGAGAATCCGTAAAGTTTTCACCGTCAATAGAATACATGTATGGCTCAACTCCTCCACTTACATTATTAATTTCAATTACTCCGTCTTCGTCGCCGTAGCAACCAATACTCGTTACCGTCACATCTGCAATTGGCGCACTTTCTGTTTCTTCAATCGTTACTTCATCAGAAGAAGCACAACCAAATTCATTAGTTACTGTCAAGATGTACGTCCCTGGTTCTGTGATTTCTGGGTTCATTTCACTAGAGAAGAAACCATCTGTCACATTCCAAGCATAAGTCAAACCTACTCCTTGTGAAGTATTTGTACCGCCAAGGATAACACTTGATTGTTCACATGTCAGAGTTTGCTCTTCGCCGGCATCAGCAAGGGGGATATCATAAATGACGACCATTACTGTTGCCGACTCTGAATTACAAGGAGTTTCTAAAGACTGGGTGTAGGTGAAAGTGTATGTACCGGGATTAAATAAGTTTGTAGTCAAAATCGCATTTTGAGCATCAAAGGCGTTGTCTTGCGAAGGAATTAGAGAAGTTTCCGTCCACACACCGCCAGCATCTGCGCCGACTAATTGTTCTGTTAAGTTAATTGTTTCTTCTGTGCCTGCACAAAATTCTAAAGTCTCATTTGATTCACCTGCACTAGCGTAGTTAGCTACAGATATAATTGCTGTCCAAGTATCAGGACAACCCTCTGGTGCGTTTTCGAGCGTAAATTGTACGAAGTAATCGCCAGCATCGGCATCTGTTGCATTAAAAGTTGTACCAGAAATGGTGGCTGGATTTTGTCCAGTTGGCGTATTTAAAATACTCCAAGTTCCAGAGGCTGGTTCACCTTGTAAAGAAGGCAAATCCAAGATGGCAGACTCATTACACAAAGTAAAACCGCTAAAAGAGCCGTCAGGACAAGAACAGTTGGCTACCGTTACATCTACGCTAACTGAGATATTTTCACAAGGTGTTTCTGCATTGGCAGTAGTAAAAGTGAAAGTGTAAACACCAGGCGCGACATTAAAGAAATCAAGAGAGGGGAAAGAACCAACAGCGTTACTGCCGTTGATATCTTCCCATGTTCCAGGGATTGTATTGTCTGAAAGTAAGTCATCAAAGTTTAAGACGTGGATATCATCATCACCATTTGTATTACAAACCGTTGTTTCTGGCTGTACACTAATACTTGGCGTTTCATTGACAATAATAGTAATAGATTGGCTCGGGAAAGCTTCACATCCATTCGCGTCATTAACAGATACTAAATCAAACGTTGTTGTATTTTCGAGGAGGACCGTATAGTCATATTCTGTTGGTAAATTTTCTAAGAGTTCCCCATTTATCGTTGTAGAAAAAGGTGCTACACCTGTAAAAGATAGGTGTAGAATTGCTTCGCCTCCGTCACAGATTGATGTTTCGCCTGTCAACTCGACAGTTGGTCCAGAAAGAAATTTTACAGGCACACCCGCTGTCACTGATAAACATGCATCGTCCCAATCAATTGTGTTGTCCAAAGAGTTTCCTACGACTGCTGCCGAGAAGTAAGTAACATCTACTTCCATTTCTGGCGTTAAATCAAACTCAGGTTCTGTTTTAACATCAAAGATATTCGCACCAATTTGGTCTGCTGTACCATCATGAATTAAGAAATAAATAGCATCGTTTTCATCTAGAATAGTACTTATAGGATAGTCTAAGATTGCCGTTTCTGTTTGACAAACCTCAATACCTTCACCAATTAAAGTTCCAGCAAAAGTTGTACAAACACAATTATTTAAACCCTCAACTAATAGCGGCTCACAAACTCCGTCTGTAATTTCAAAAGAAAAAGCAGATCCACCAGCGATTGTGCCCGAAGTAAAAGTATTTCCACTCCAAGAACCTCCAGTTAAATCGTCAATTTGTAAATCAGTTGAGTTAGACGCAACTTCAATAGTTACAGTATAAGTTTCTGTTGATAAGTCGCAATTTTCAATAACTTCAACTAATTCTAGTTGAGTGGTAACGACACTTAAACAAGCATTTTCGCCAATTCCACAATCGTTACTCGCAGCGACACAAATCTCACCACCGTTATTATCTTGCCAGATTACAGTAATTACATTTGTATTTTCTCCAGCAATAATTATTGCATTTGCCGGAAGTATCCAAATGTAAGCCGTTGCATTAGCATCACCTGTTGCCGTGTAAGTTGATTCGCTCCCGACACATACTAATACATCGCCGTCAATTTGTGTAGAGCTAACATCGCCGCTTTCATCTAGAACACAAACTTCTTCGCTATATTCACAGCCATTACTTGTGATTGTTAAAGTATAGCAAGCGGCTTCACTAACAGATACTACTGCAGTATTTCCTATTGTTTCTCCTGTTTCATTTGTCCAAACAAAAGCATCCGCGATGGTAGAAGAAGCATCTAAAGTTACACTTTCTGTTGTACAAGTAATAGCTACAGGTGTTTCAATAGTAATTTCAGTTGAAAGGAAAGCTACGTTGATATTTACTAAACTATCGCAGCCATTTTCACCTATCAGAGTCATTTCATAGTCACCTGCTTCGCAATATTCTTCCCCTTGGTAAGTTGCACATTCGCCTATACAGAGTTCAAAGTCTACTTGCGCAGGCTCGTTGACATCAAAATAGTTTACCACTAGATTTACCAAACTATCACATCCATATTGGTTGACTAATATAATGTCATAAATTCCGATTAAACAATATTCTTCACCTTCATAGATACCACAAGAAGTTTCACAGATACTCATGCTAACAGATGTTGGCATATCCACCTCATAGTGACTGACAGTTAAATTTACTAAGCTATCACAGCCGTTTTCGGCCTCATAAGTCAATTCGTAAGTTCCTGTAGTACAATATTCTATACCGTCATATTCTCCACAAGCGCCTTCACAAAGTTCTAATGTTGCAGCAGTTGGTTCTACTGTATCTACATTTCCAATTGTTAGATTGATTAAGCTATCACAGCCATTTTCTCCCGTTAAGAGAATGTCATAGTTACCAGTAGTACAATATTCCGTTCCTTCATAAGTCGTGCAGGCATTTTCGCAAATAGCTAAATTCACTGTAGTTGGCGCAATGACTTCGTAGTTAGTAATCGTTAAATTCACTAAGCTATCACAATCGTTTTGCCCTGTATAAATTAAAGGAAAAACGCCCGTTTCACAATATTCTACAGCATCATAAGAAACACACCCCGTTGAACATTTAAAAATTTCAACTTCTGTTGCTTCTATAATAGGAAAATCAGTTATCGTTAGATTCACTAAACTATCACAACCATTTTCGTCTGTATAACTCAATGGAAAAACACCGGTTTCGCAGTATTCTACATTATCGTAAGTCACACAAGCTGTCGAACATTTATTCAATTCAATTTCTGTAGCTTCATTTGTCGGAAAATCATTTACCGTTAACTGAACGACACTGCCACAACCACTTCCGTCAGAATAGCTTAATTCAAAAGTGCCAGCATCACAATATTCTTCTCCGTCGTAAGTAATACAAGCATTCTCACATTTTTCAACAGTGACAAAAGTCGTTTCATCTGGAGCTGTGACGATGATTGTACCACAGTTGTTAGATAACTCTCCGCAGAAAGTTGAATTTTCTTGTAAGCCCGAAAGGCTTTGACCAATAAGATTTGAAAGTTGGTTTGCTTGGATAAGAATATAAGAAAAACCACAAACTTGATATTCTCCTGCTGGTGCAGAAGTTAAATCTGGATTATCTGTTGTAGCAAGTATGATATCATTTTGCGATAGCAAAAAAGTATATCCATAATCTAAAGTATCTGGTTGTTCTGTTTCCCAAGTTGGAGTCGCAGTAATAGCTAAATCATCGCTTCCTGCACATGCTGTTACATCAGCTATTTCGATTGCTCCACCGTCAGAGTCACAAGAAAAACAGCCCATACCACATTCAAACTCTAAAGAGAAAGTCTCAATGAAGCCTACATCCCAAGGACAAATATCACTCACCGCTAATGTCCACAAGCCATTTGCAGGTGCACCTGGCGTATTAAAATCATTCAAATCGCAATTTGGAGCTACAACCGCTGGAGTACGTGGGTCTGTCACGCCACAAGGTACTGTCCAATCTTCCCCATTCAAACAAGCCCATTGAGGACCATTACATTCGTATTCTTCGTTGTTAGTTAAGGGATTATCTGTGCCTATATTAACACACACATTGATATTATTGTACTGAGTTCCACAACCTAAAGTATCATTATTGATATCTGCCATTATCAAATAACGCGTACCGTTGGGAGAAATTAAACTAGCCGAAAGGTCACCAATCCAAGTGTGACTTATTTCAAAACATACTCTGGTAAGAGGACAAGTCGACAGGTCGTCTTCTCCATTTACTTCCACATTTACGTGGGCGTAGCTAACCGAGTTGTTGTATATCGGCACGGGACAGTTCGTGCACGCACACTCTGGCTCTTGCGCCGACAGCGAAGTCGCTGCAGCCGCAAAAAGTACGAGGATGATGAAAAATTGTAATGTTCTCTTCATGACGTTTGTCTAAATCGGTTTGAAAAGTCACAGCAATGCATTAACTTTTCGTGTCTTTTTAATAAGCAAAGATTAATTAATAATCACTTACTTAGAAAAGTGAACTTCTAAAAATTTTAAGTGTGTACATACGAAAGTAGAGGGGACATTTAATCTATAAGCAAAACTTCTAATAAAGCACCAAATGACAGAGAGGTGATTTACTAAACACTTTTGCATACGAAGCATAAATGCTGTCGCCCAGAGCGCGGGACACGCTCATACATATAGAAATGTTCACTGTTCGTCCGCCAAAGAGAGCGGAAAGGGATTGTTTGTGTGCTGTTCATTTTAGCTGTCTTAGTAAAAGTTGTCAAATAAAATTTCTCAAAGCGCGAAAATCATTGTTAAGACACGGGAATATCTTTCTTAAATGCGGGAAATCATTTTAGAACACAATATATTTTCAATTTAGTGTATAAAAGTGCGATGAAAAATGTGCGGTTTTATGCTAAAACAGTACGCTTAATAATCAGGGCTATAATTTGTCAAAAAACAGATAGAAAGAACTTGCCTCATTTAAGAAGAAGTATTCTTTAGTGCTTGTTAATTCTGTTTATCAAGAGGTATTTTCTATTGGGGAGGAAAACTAACAACACAAAGATGCAGATATTTCCTTAATAAATGCAAATTTTAATATACTAAAAAAACAATTTTATTGTTCGTTGATTTTTTGCCATTTATAACAATAATAAAAACAAACAGTTGAACATTACAAAAAAAACATATACCGTATTTCAGGTACCATTATTTTAAATATGAAATAAAATTATCTTAAAAAATATAGCTCAAAACATGTCACGTTTTCCTTAATTTAGATTCTTTTTTACAAAAGTAAGAACCAATTCAATGACAGATTTTAAAAACAGTGGACAATAAGACATCATGCATTATCTTAAAAATCTCATTTAGGTAGGATTATAAATTTGTTATTTTAGTACAATACAAATTTAGTACCGGCATGACTTTAGAGAAATATATAATATAATAGGTGAGAAGTTTATAAATAGTTCGCGAATATAATAAAGAACTACCATTTCTTGTTAGAATTCTGTTAAATGACTGTCTGGAAATGTCTGAATAATAGATAAATCCGGTTTGAGATAAGCATTTATCTTATCTTCGTGCCTATACCGTACCTCAAAGTACTCGTTTCGGAGAAAGTAATCATGTCTAAAAACGAGATTTTCGAGATATTAAAAAATTCAAAATAATGAAATATATCCTTTTTGCTCTTTTCCTGAGCACTTCCATTTTAGTTCAAGCCGAAGATGGCATTGATTTTTTTCACGGTTCTTGGGCAGAGGCATTAGAAAAAGCTGAAAAAGAAGATAAAATTATCTTCGTAGATGCTTATGCCGTATGGTGTGGTCCATGTAAGCGTATGGCAAAAAACGTCTTCACGCAAAAATCTGTTGGCGACTTTTACAATAAGCATTTTGTAAATTTAAAGTTAGACATGGAAAAGGGCGAAGGTTTGTCTTTCCGTAAAAAATATCCTGTACAGGCATTTCCAACTTTATTTTACATAGATTACGACGGAAAAGTCATCCAACAAGTAAAAGGTGCTCAATCCGTTGACAATTTCTTAAGCTTGGGTAAATCTGTACTAAGTAAGGTTGACCGCAGCGCACAATACGCAACACAGTACGAAGAAGGCAATCGAGAGCCAAAATTGATTTATGACTATATCAAAGCATTGAATCAAGCAGGAAAATCAAGTACTAAAATCGCAAATGAATATGTACGCTCTCAAAAAGATTTAACTTCAGAAATGAACCTAAAAATCTTATTGGAGTCTGCTGTTACTGCCGATAGTCGTTTATTTGATTTAATGGTCGACAATAAAAGTGCTATTGAGAAACTACTAGGTAAAGAGGTAGTTAGCGAGCGCATCTCAATGGCTTGTGCTAAAACGGCAGAACGTGCTGCCGAGTTTGAAAGCAAAGATTTATTAGACGATGCAAAATCTAAGATGAAGAAATACAATTCTTCAGAAGCAACGGCTTTCGCTGCCCAAGCCGATATGAACTTTGCTCGCAAAACAAATGACTACAAAGGCTACGTGAAAGCTTGCGAAACTTATGCAAAAAAAGTTTTGAAAGGAGATGCAGAAGCTCTGAATAAGTTGGCAATGGATATGGAGAAAACATTCGGACGCAATGAAGATTGTATGGAATGTGCTGAAAAATTTGCTAAGAACGCCGCAGAAACGGGTAAAGCCTATAATTTTTACTATACTTACGCTAAACTTCTTTATCAAAATGGTAAGCAAGCAGAAGCATTACAGGCAGCACAAACCTCTCTTTCTTTAGCGAAAGAAGTTGGTGGTGGTGCCGAAAGAATGGTGAGTGGTTTGTTGCAGAAAATACAGCAGGGTTAGAGACGGTAAACGGTCTCCCGATAGCTATTGGAATTGACAGTGGACGGTGTTAGTCTCATCATTGCTTTAAAATAAAGGAACGTGCTTTAAGTTATCAATTCAAAAACGAACTAAGGAACGCG
>CALDUB010000410.1 GCA_937923465.1 uncultured Saprospiraceae bacterium | reverse complement strand
GAAAGTTTTATAGAATTATAAAAAATCAATATTTGAGAAAAATTATCCTAACAGGACCAGAGAGTACAGGCAAGTCTACTCTTGCCAAAATGCTATCAAATGCACTAAAAGCACCTTTGATAAAAGAGTACGCACGCGAATATTTAGAGCAAAGAGGAGGGAGGTACAAAGAAAAAGATTTACAGAAAATAGCAAAAGGACAAGCGAGACAGGAAAGTATCACGGTCGTTCCACGCCGTGACGCACACAAATATTTAATCTGCGATACCTCTTTTTTAGTTCTAAAAATCTGGTCAGAATACCGCTACAATCGCTGCAACGAACGGATAATAAAAGAACTAGAAAAAAATAAAAATGCCATATACTTTCTCTGCGGCACAGAAATTCCCTGGGAATATGACGAACTCCGCGAAAATCCAGATGACCGCGAAGAACTATATAATATTTACAAAGAAGAGCTCAAAAAAGCAGGAGTCGAATTTTACGAATTAAAAGGCGCACCAAAAGTTCGTTTAAAACGAGCATTAAAAATACTATCCAAAAGAAAAATGAAAAAAAATCTACTCAAAGAAATCTATCATCCGGAGCATTTTCGTGCGCAAGGACATGAGGTGATAAACACCCTCGCAGATTACTTGAGCGCAGCACAAACCGAAAAATCCTCTGTGAATGAGTGGCACCTCCCAGAGAAAGAATTACAATTTTGGTCTAAACAAAAGAATTCAAAAGACAACTTTAAGCAGCTGATAGACAAGGTTTTACAGCGCTCTATTAAAGTGCATCACCCCAAATATGTCGGACATCAAGTCGCGGTTCCGATGCCGATTTCTACCTTAGCAGGACTAACCAGTAACTTCCTCAACAACGGTATGGCACTCTATGAAATGGGGGCAGTTTCTTCTGCAATGGAAAAACTCGTAGTCGAGCATTTTTGCAATGCGGTTGGCTATGACAAAAAGTCTGGTGGAGTCCTTACTTCTGGCGGAACCTTAGCAAATCTAACCGCCCTTTTAGCAGCCCGAAAAGCCATAGCAAAGGGTGATGTTTGGAATGAAGGGCATAGTGCCAAGCTAGCCGTCATGGTCAGTGAAGAAGCGCATTATTGTGTAGACAGAGCCGCGCGCATTATGGGATTGGGAACAGAAGGTATCATTAAAATTGCGTCTAATAAATCGTATCAAATGCGAACTGATTTATTAGGAAAAGAACTGCAAAAGGCTGAAAGTCAAGGGTTTGAAGTAATAGCGGTCATTGGTTCTGCTTGCTCAACCTCTACGGGGTCTTATGATGATTTAGAGGCAATTGCAGATTTTTGTAAGGCTAAGAAAATATGGTTTCACGTAGACGGTGCGCATGGTGCTGCAGTTGTGTTTTCTGAAAAATATAAGTATTTGGTGGCAAGTATTGAACGCGCAGATAGTGTCGTCATGGATGGTCATAAAATGCTGGGTGCATCCGCTTTGGTTACAGCATTAATGTTTAAAAATGTAAAGGATTCTTACGCTGTCTTTCATCAAAAAGCACAATATCTTTGGGCAGATGCCGAAGCACCTGAATGGTTTAATTATGGAAAGCGTACCTTTGAATGTACCAAATCAATGATGTCATTCAAGCTTTTTGCTGTGCTTCAACAGTATGGAACAGATGCTTTTCGAGAGTATGTGGAGGTGAGTCACGATTTGGCGCGCCAATTTGCAGAGGATTTAGAGCAAAATCCTAACTTTACCTTAGCGATGCCGCCGCAGTCGAATATTATTTGTTTTCGATTAAAAAATAAAAAGTGGGGGAGAAAGAAAGTGAATGTTTGGAACAGCCAAGTTCGTAAAGAATTACTAGAGGAGGGAGAATTTTACTTCGTGCAGACAGAACTAAAAGGTAAAATATACCTGCGCACTACTTTAATGAATCCATTTACAAAAAGGAAACATCTGAAAAAATTGATAAAGAGGATAGAAGCAAAAGCAGCGGAGGTGGCTGCCGTTTTATAATTATTGGACGATGACTTTAGTTAAGACGTCAATTGCACGCTCTAAAATATCCAAGTCAGGCATAGTTAGAGTAGCAGGAATTTCTGCATTGTCTAAATATTCTTCTTGTAATTCAGTTTGATTAACGGGAGTAGGTTCGTTTACTTTTACATTACTAAGAAATATATATGAGGTCAAACTCATAATCAGCAAGAAAGCAAGAATAACATTTTTGGTGTTGATTTTCATTTTAGTTAATTGGTTGACGGATGAATATTAATAAGTTACTCAAAGATAATGTTAATTACGTCGAAAGTAACGATTTATCAGACGACTTTGTCTGAAAATCCGACTAAAATCAAATAAAAGACAATTTTTTGGCAAAAAAGGTTGCACGTCGCGGTTCAAACCCTTAATTTTTTGCAAAAAAAAGTGTCTTTTGCTTAGCAAAAGACACAACAACATAACCATGAAAATAATTAACCAAACTTAAATCTTGCAGTTTCTATTTGGGGTAGAGAACTTTAGTAAAAGTATTTTTGTGATTGATAACAACTTTATTAAATAATGTTATCCAAATACATTTAGCTATATTTCAAACACTGTACCAATTAGTTATATATCTTAAAATTTATAAATTAAAAATTTAAACCAATTGAAATACAATTCTTACCATTTCCAATACCTTGCCATATTTATCTTTGGCGCACTATTTTTTTCAAATATTGGCTGTCAGCAATCTGCGGATGTGACACATATTGAGATTAAGCCTTACGCAATTCAGCAATCTGCTGTTTTTGACTCTGTAGCCGTTGTTTCTGCGCACCCTTTGGCTTCTGAAATCGGCAAAGACATTTTGCGACAAGGCGGAAATGCGATTGATGCGACAGTAGCCGTGCATTTTGCCTTGGCAGTTGTTTGTCCGCGCGCTGGAAATATTGGTGGAGGCGGCTTTATGATGGTACGCACGGCAGAAGGGGAGTCTGCCGCCTTAGACTATCGCGAAAAAGCCCCTGCGGCAGCAACGACCGATATGTATTTGGATAGCCTCGGCAATGTAATTGCGGACATCAGTCAGAAAGGACATTTGGCAGTAGGAGTACCAGGCACGGTAGACGGAATGATAAAAGCACACGCGCGATTTGGGAAGATGAAGCGATTTGGTGACTTGGTAGCACCTGCGGTTAAATTAGCGACAGAGGGCTATCAAATCTCAAAAGCAGAGGCAGATAGACTGAATGAATATCAGGAGGTATTTCGGAAATTTCAAAATGAAACAAGCCCTTTCCTCAAGAAAGGAGGTTGGAAATCTGGCGATTTATTGATACAAAAAAACTTAGGAAAAACATTACAACGCATCGAAAATCAGGGAAGAGAAGGTTTTTACAGAGGAGAAACCGCTGACCTTTTAGTAAAAGAAATGGAACGCGGTGGAGGTATTATTACCAAGGAAGATTTGGTAAATTATAGCTCCGTTTGGCGCGACCCGATTATTGGAGACTATAAAAATTATCGCATCATTTCGATGCCGCCACCTTCGAGTGGAGGGATTTGTCTGCTGCAAATTTTAGAAGGCGTAGAGGATTACCCTTTAGCTGAATATGGTTTTCAATCACCTGAGTCAATACACCTCATCACGGAGGCAGAACGCCGTGCTTATGCTGACCGTGCCGAGCATTTGGGCGACAGTGATTATTACCCTGTTCCTGTTGAAAAACTGTCAAATCCAGACTATATTCGGGGACGAATGGCAGATTACGATGCTAAAATGGCAACACCAAGCGACAGCATATTAGCAGGAAATATCAATATCTCTCCAGAGAGTTTTGAGACGACGCATACTTCGATTATTGATGCGGAGGGCAATGCAGTATCTGTTACGACGACTTTAAATTTAAATTACGGTTCAAAGGTCATTGTAGAGGGCGCGGGCTTTCTTTTAAACGATGAAATGGATGATTTTTCAGCGAAGCCAGGCGTACCGAATTTCTTTGGTCTAGTCGGTGCAGAAGCTAATAAAATTGAGCCTAACAAGCGTATGTTGTCTTCAATGACACCAACGATTGTAGAGAAAGATGGCAAACTTTTCATGGTATTAGGTTCGCCAGGCGGGAGTACAATTATTACTTCTGTTTTTCAAGTATTTATCAATGTGGCAGAGTATGGAATGAGTTTGCCAGAAGCAGTTGCAGCTAAGCGTTTTCATCATCAATGGCTCCCTAATACGATTATGACAGAAGCAGACATGACTATTGATACGGTGGCTTTAAAGGCTATGGGGCATGTTATTGACCCCAAAGTGCGGATTGGTTTGGTGAAGGCGATACACGTGCTGCCAGAGGGTAAATTGAGTGTGAGTGGCGACCCGCGTCATGCGGATGATGATGTGGCGGGGTGGTAGTTTGATTACGAAACACACTATCCCGTAAAGTTGAAAAAGCGCAATGAACTCAATCATTGCGCTTTTTTAATTTTTACCAAGTAGGACAACCCATTTGATTACCCTGATTTCCACTTCTTCGTTTACCACGTTGACGATTTGAAGTTGGTAAGTGATAAGTCATTGACATCATACTGAAATAGTACCAATCAAAGAACTTCTCATTACCTCTACCTGTGCCTACAGGGGCAGAAGCAGGACTTTCATCTGTTAACTCCCATGTTCTGTAAGCAACATCTCCTGCTATACTACTTGTAGCAACTAAATCTTCATAAGGAACATAATTGCCACTTACATCATCTATGTAGTCATGGAATAATTTTCGTGCTCCAAATTCAATTCCAATAGTCCAAGACTCTCCCAAGGCGAACTTCAAGCCACCACCCATTGGAATGGAAACAGATACTCGGCTATATTTTGCGTCATATCCTGGACGACCTTGACCTTCCGTACCTAAGGGTTGTAATGCTACATCTCGACCATTATAGTCTGTTGTTGGGTTGAAGTAATAACCTGCACCACCAATAAAGATAAAAGGAGAGAATTTTTTACCAGAATAAACTGGGTCGTAGCCCAAAATATTAAATTCAGCAATAAAAGAAGCTTCAAAAATATCAGACTCAAAACGAAGATTACGTACTTTTCCAGTTCTTTTATCTGTTGCAGCTATTTTTCCATAAGTTAAGCCACCACGCAAACTGAAAAAGCGATTAAGATTTATTCTTCCTAAAACTCCAATTGCTCCCTTTGTTTGACCAATATCGAGGTCTTCAATAGTAACGACAGGTGACAAGTCACCTTGATAATTTGCAATACCCGCAGCTATTCCAAACTCATTATATTGTGCACTGCTGACGAAAGGCAAACATGCCAACAAAAATAAGATTATTTTTCCTCTCATTGTGTTTTCTTTTCACTTCGCTCAACTCAAGTAAAGCGTGTTATTTTTTGTTTTTATTGAGTGTTCGTTGACTTCCTCTTAAGAATTAAATATTTGCCTAAGTAAACACTGAATTACGAAAGTATGGTATCAAACAGATTTTAAAAAGACAAAATGGTTAATTTATTGTGTAGGACTATTATTTTTTTGCAAACAAATAGCCTTTACAAGAATATATTAAAAAATATATACAAAAATATTGCCATGAAAATAAGGTTGCAAATATAAGATTTGTTCTCAAATTACCAATTCTGTCGTTTTGTCAGGTGTTAAAACCCTGATTAAGACAAAATTTCGGGTATTTATGG
>CALDUB010000409.1 GCA_937923465.1 uncultured Saprospiraceae bacterium | reverse complement strand
CTTAGGAACGCGACAGAAATAGATTTACATTCTTGGGAAAGAAATTTTGTTTCTCATTTGGGCTTTAAAAACCGCGTATAGCCGAGCTACATAAGGATTTTTAAAGTGCAAATGAGGGGTAAAAGGTCTTGTCAAGAATGTAGATTTATTTTTGACGCGTTCCTTAAAGCATCACTTTTCATTATTCAATATTTCGAAAGATGATAAGAACTTGTCTAAAGCAGATACAAAATTTAGTATGAGCAGAGCAAAAAAAAGTAAAGAGAAGATTAAAGACAGAACCCTTATTTCCCAAATAAAATCTCTGCGAAATGTTCCTCGATTTATTCGTTTGGCTTGGAGTCTTGCTCCCCGTTTAATGACCTTGAATATTCTTTTGCGGACAGCTCAGGCAATCCTTCCCGTCAGTGTTCTTTATGTCGGCAAAGAGATTATCGACGAGGTGGTTCGATTAGCCGCAATCAGCAAAAGCCCGGAAAGTTTTTGGAACTCAGAGGAATTAATTTTTTGGGTTTGGGTCGGATTTGGCTTAGGGATTTTGTCAAATGTTTTAAACCGCTTCTGTAATCTTACGAATAGATTATTAGGAGCCTGGGTTAATAAAGAGACTTCGATTGTCCTGATGCGGAAGGCGTCCTCATTGGAGTTGCAGCACTTTGAAGACCCCGATTTTTATGATAGTCTTACACGCGCTCGGACCAATGCAGGCCAACGTACCCTTTTGATTAAGTTAGTATTAATCCAAATTCAATCTTTTATTACGCTCTCGGCATTGTTTACGGCATTGCTCGTGTTTAGTCCTTACTTAGTTCTGTTTTTGATAATTGTGGTGATTCCTACCTTTTTAACAGAATCTCATTTCAATAAGGAAACCTACAAAATGACTCGAAGGCTTACCCCGGAGACGCGAGAAATGAGTTATTTACGGTCGATAGTAATGAATGAGCGAGTAATCAAGGAAATAAAAGTGTTTGGCTTGGAAAAATTCCTTACTGGACGATTTGCGGATTTAGCCGGACACTATTATTATGCTTCTAAGAAAATTTCAGTCAATCGTTCTATTGTCGGAAGCCTGTTTAATATCTTGACTACGGCAACCTATTATGGTGCGTATGTTTTTGTTTTGTATCAAACAGTTTCTGGATTAATTACAATCGGGACGATGACTTTTCTCGGCGGAGCATTTCAGCGAATGCAGGGCATCTTGCAAGGCTCGTCCAATCGTTTTTCTAAAGTAGCTAATATTGGAATGTACCTTCAAGATTTTTTCGATTTTATGGATATGGAACCGGAGACGAAAGAGTTAGACGAAATTATCCCTGTTCCTGATTTTAAACAATCAGAAATTGTCTTTGAAAATGTCAGTTTTAAGTATTTCGGCAGCAATCAATATGCTTTAAAAGATGTCAGTTTTACCCTGAAATCAGGTGACAGCCTCGCTTTGGTCGGTGAAAATGGCGCGGGAAAGACAACTTTGGTCAAATTGCTCGCTCGCTTATATACTCCAACCGAGGGGCGTATTCTTTGGGACGGAATAGACATTCAGGAATTTGAGTATGAGGAATACCGTTCCAAGATTGGTGTAATTTTTCAGGGTTTCGTTAGGTTTATGTTTACGGCAAGAGAAAATATCGCCGTCGGAAATATCACCGAAAAAGACAATCTACCTCTGATAAAAAAGGCTGCTAAAAAGAGTCTTGCAGACGCCGTAATCACTCAATTAGACAACAAATACAATCAAATGTTAGGCAAACGCTTTGAAGGCGGCACTGGGCTCTCCGGAGGACAATGGCAAAAGATAGCCCTCGCTCGTGCCTACATGCGCGATGCTGAATTGGTCATTCTGGACGAACCGACGGCAGCTTTAGATGCGCGTGCAGAGCATGAAGTTTTTCTTCGTTTTTCAGCATTAATGGAAGGGAAAACGGCAATTCTTATCTCTCACCGGTTCAGCACCGTTCGGATGGCGAGCAGAATTGTATTTTTGGAAAATGGACAAGTTTTGGAACTCGGAACGCATGAGGAATTGGTTGAAAAAAGGGGGAAGTATGCCGAGTTGTTTGAGTTGCAGGCGCGGGGGTATGCGTAAGATTTTAATACAAGTCCGTATAAGCATCAATCGTATCACTCAAATGAAAATACCTAATTGGTTTCTCCGTCCATTTTTGAAAATAAGCAGCCTTCAATGCACGAGTCAGTTCCTCAACCGTCATTTCCTCCAAAGCAATAAATTTACCGCTGACAACTTCAGCTAACGCACCTTGATGAGAAGAAATAATAGGAACGCGCAGCGCAACCGTTTCTGCGGCAGCAAAACAAAAACCTTCACTGTAAGAAGAAATCACAACACAGGAAGAATTCAAAATCTTTTGGCGCAGTACTTTTCTCGGCAGATTGTGATGAAATTTTATGTAGTCGCCCAAACCATGTTTTTCAATCAGATTGATAATTGTATTGTACAGCGGTTTTGGCTGTTTGGGAATGATAAGTTTAAATTTGGAGTGCGGAAATAACCTTCTGAATGCCGCCGCCGCAGGAATTAACAAGTCCAATCCTTTCGAAATACCTAATCTACCAAAATAGGTAAATGTAAAAGTTGACGGGGGACTCGGAGTGTAATCTTTAAAATCATCATACTCAATCCCGTTATATATCCGCGCAATCTTTGACTCAGAAATTCCGTGTTTGATAAGTTCTCTTTTCGTAAACTCAGATACTGCAATAAACTTGTGAAACGGTAATTTCAACAATATTTTTTCGAAATAATAGAAGGCATTTTTTTGAAAAAAAGAGGTGAAAGGTAGTCGTTTCCAGAGTTCGCCCCATACTTCATGGAAAGTTACAAAAACGGGCTTTCCTGTGAGTTTACCCGCTATGGACGCGGGTAAAGCAGCATTATAAGTTGTCGTATGAATAAGGTCACAGCCACGCGCATATCGGACGACCTCTGGAAGACTTAAAAATGTAAATGTAAAACGGTTAAAGCAGTTTATTCGGATAATTTTTACCCCTTCGTGAATTTCTTCTTTGCGTAGTTTCTTGTCAAATCGAGTAGTAATAACGGTGATTTCGTAACCTCTTTTTGCCAAAGCAGTCGTCAGAACATAAAAAAGCTTTTCTGCACCACCAATGTATGGATAGAAATGTTCCAGGACAAAGAGAATCTTTTTAGGAGAATAAGACTTACTTCTTTTCGACATTTTTTAAAGCTTCTTTTCTGGAAATTTCCGTTAACAATTGGTCTTGCTTTCTGAGCATTTTATAAATCTGTAATTGAAAATAAAAGAGCAGACCAATCGCAAAAAAGATAATCGCGTTTGTGCTGTTCTTAATTCCGAATACTTTGGCAATCAAATCTGAAAAAAAATCTGGAAAAATAGCAACTCCGGCAACTCCCGTCCAAAAGACTGAAATGATAATACTCTCATAAAGCCCAGCTTTTCCTTTTAGAGTATCCCTAATTTGCTTGCCGATAGCAATCGCAACGAGTAGAGGTA
Source organism: uncultured Saprospiraceae bacterium (assembly GCA_937923465.1). Taxonomy (GTDB): domain Bacteria; phylum Bacteroidota; class Bacteroidia; order Chitinophagales; family Saprospiraceae; genus JAHDCG01. The sequence goes on along the minus strand of CALDUB010000409.1, from coordinate 2,388 downwards.
TGATGATTTGAAAATAACGAATTTCCATTATTGACCTTATTTCGAAAAGTGGGAAGAATAAAGACCGTCAAGAGTTTCATAGTGGTTCGATTTGGGTCTCTATTCTTCGCTTTTCTTATTCAAAAATTACGCGCCATAAAATGCTTCGCGCGGTCCGAATTCCTTCTTTCAAATTTTGACCTTTGTTCATAGAGTATTTGGTGTACAAAACTTGGATTGGTGTTTCTTTGATAACTAAGCCTGCTCTTTCAGAATAAATAATCATCTCACTACAAAAGCCAAAACCTCTGTTTTTAATCTGCATTTTTTCAATAGCCTTTCGATTTAAAAGTCTGAAACCAGATTGTGTATCTAAGTATTTCTTTCGGCAAAAGATATTGGTAAAGACATTTGCAATGTAATTGTAAACAATGCGGTGGTCCGGTATGTCATTGTCCCTGCTCGAAAAACGGTTACCGATAACAATGTCAGCCTTTGTTTGCTGCATAGAATAACATAATCTCTCTATGTCTACAGGTAAGTGTTGCCCATCACTATCCATTAAAACGGCATGTTGAAAACCATTGTTTTTGGCGTAACTTATCCCCGTTTGAATAGCGGCACCCGCACCTCGATTGATAGGGTGAGTCAACAAAATCGCTCCGTATTTTAGTGCTTCTCTTCCTGTCATGTCTGAACTGCCATCGTCAACTACACAAACGTTGGTATAGCCAATAAATCTGAGTCTGGAAAGTACAGTTCCTATCATGGGCGCCTCGTTAAAAGCGGGTAAGATTACTAATATGTCTGACTTGTGTTTGTCCATTTATTGTTTTCCGAATCGATTGAAAATCTTCACTGTTGCTTTTGCTGTTTCTTTCCAAGAAAATTTTGCAGCTTGTTTTATGCCTTTTTTACCTATTTCTAATCTTAATTTTTCGTCAGAAGCCAAAGTCATTATTGCCTTCGTCAGTTCTGATACAGAAGTCGGCGAAACATACAACGCAGCATCGCCCCCGACCTCAGGAATAGCAGAATTATTACAAGTAATAACGGGTGTACCGCAAGACATCGCTTCTAAAACAGGTAATCCGAAGCCTTCGTAAATAGAAGGATAGACAAATATTTCTGCCATACTATAAAGACATACTTGGTCTTTGGAATCAATATAGCCAGGAGCCAGTATCTGATTTTTAAAAGGAGAATTTTCGAGTAGTTTCATAGTACTCGAAATCTTCCAGCCTTTTTTACCTGCCAAAACTAACTGATGCGGTAATTTAGACAAGCGTTTAAAATCATTAAATGCCCGAATGATGGTGTCAATGTTTTTCCGAGGTTCTAAAGTGCCGAGATATAAAATATACGGTTTGGTAATTTTATACTTGGCTAAGATTTCCTGCTTTTCTTGAGGCTTAAATCGTTTATCTTTTCCTAATAAAACAGCCGTTGTTTTACTTTTAGTAAGTGGAAAAAATTGCTCTAAGTCTCGAGAGGTATTTGCAGAATTAGTAATAATATGGTCTGCCTTTTTTAATACGCGCGGCAAAAAAATCCGTTGTAACAGTTGACTTGAAAACACATGCATTCCGGGAAACAAATACATCGTTAAATCGTGAACAACTGTTACTCTTTTAATATGCAACGGCAAGTTAAACGGACCGAAATGCGCCGGTTCGACGACTATGTCTACTTTTTCTTTGACTAATAACCGTGGCAACTGAAAAAACAATCGCCAAGCCCGATAAGCAGGAAAATTAGAATACGGAACAACAATTTCTTCCATACCAGGAAACTCGTTCTTACTTTCCGAACGTACCACCAAGTATTCATTTTCTTTGTCCACTTCTGCCAGCGCACGCAGTAATTCTTTCGTATACACGTGAATGCCGCCGTATTGCTTATCCAATGAATCTGCTAAGAAGGCGATGCGCATTTTGAAAAGAATAAATACATGCATGTGGTTTAGAACTTCGCAAATCTACCTGTAAGAACTAAATTGCATTTAAGTGTAGGTTGCTAAAGTTTGATTTGGTGTAACATTCTGGAGTATTTTTGATATTAAATCCAATGTTTGTTTAGTTTTTGAGTATTCTTGTCTTTCATTTTTCCGCATTTTGAAGCACAAGATTTTTCCAAGAATTCTAAAAAAAATATTTTGATAAGTGATTTAAGCTATATTATTCCTTTTCGGTCAGTTGACGATGAAAGATTGAATGCTTTGCATTTTATCCTAAATAAGCTACGTAACTATTTCCCCGAAATGGAGATTATAGTCGTAGAACAGGATACCACATCAAAATTAGAGTTGGATACTACTCTCAGGGTTAAACATATTTTTCTATCTAATGGAGGTGTGTTTAATAAATGTTGGGCACTCAATGTGGCAGCGAAAAATACGGAAAAGGATAT
>CALDUB010000408.1 GCA_937923465.1 uncultured Saprospiraceae bacterium | reverse complement strand
ACTCTTACTTTTAGTCTGCGCGGCATTTTTTGCTTCATGTAGCAATGAGAATAAAGAAGCAGCGGATAAGACTGCCGATAAAATGGCAGATTTTGCTGACGATAAGAAATTCAAAGACCAGCACGAAAAGCCTGCAATGGTAGACTTCAAAGCTATGGGCGAGATGATGACTTACGACACGCCTGACGGCAAGACAGCTTCTGCTTACTTATTAAAATCAAAAGAACCTTCGGACAAATACCTTTTCGTTTTTCAAGAATGGTGGGGTTTAAATGACAACACGAAACGCGAAGCAGATAAGTATTTTGCAGCATTGGATAATGTGAATGTTTTGGCGCCAGATATGTACGACGGCAAATCAACAGACAATCCAGACGAAGCAGGCAAACTGATGAAAGGTACTGACCAAGAACGTTTGGAAAATATCATCAAAGGTGCGTTGAATTATGCAGGAGATGAACCAGAGGTTGCGACAATTGGCTGGTGCTTTGGCGGAGGTTTATCTTTGAAAGCGTCTATCTTGGCTGGTGAAAGTGGTAAAGGCTGTGTGATGTATTACGGAATGCCCGTAAAAACTGCCAAAGAATTAGCGCCATTGGAAGTGCCAGTATTGGGTATTTTTGCAGAGAAAGACCAATGGATTAACCATGATGTTATTGACGAATTTGAGAAACTAGCTGCAGCTACTGGAAAAACTGTCACTAACCACTGGTTTGAAGCAGACCATGCGTTTGCTAATCCGTCTCAACCGCGATACGTAGAAGAAGAAGCGAAAAAGGCGAATGCTATGGCTATGGAGTTTATTAAAAAACACCTGTAGTCATTGATTAGATAGATTGAATAGCTGATTGTGTAAATAGATACACAATTAGCTATTCAATTTATTTTTCAAATCCTGAAAGAATGCCTCGTCATTCAGTGCGTTGTATAAGGCTTCATGATACTCTGGAAATTCAGGCAAATCATTATGCCCTGCTTTATGAATGGTGTGCAGTGTAATTTTTTTCGGGTCGAGCTCGACTAATTTTTTACTTTGATTATCAGGAATGAGTCGGTCTTTATCTCCGTGAATGATGAAAACAGGGCAGGTTATTTTTTTGATGAATTGGTCTGTCCGTATCTGATATTTTAATAAAAAATTTAGAGGTAGAATAAATCCGAATCGCCTAACTTGATATAGGAAACTAAAATAAGGAGAATCTAAAATGAGAAATTTTGGATTGTTCCACGACGCTACTCTTGCCGCTATCCCACTTCCCATTGACCGACCATATAGTATAATTTCTTCCTCTTCTTCATAATGATTTTGTAGCCATTTATAAACAGTCTGCGCGTCATTAAAAAGTGTTGTTTCTGTTCTTCTCCCAGAGCTTTTTCCAAAGCCACGATAATCTATCATGAAAAAATCATAGCCTTTACTCACGAAGTCTTTCGCAAATTTTCCCCAACCTTTGATACTTTTTGAATTTCCTTTTAGATAAAAAATAACGCCGCGTGAGTTAGGCACCTTGAAGTGCAGTCCGTTAATTTTCCCACCATCTTCCATGTCAAAATTAACCTCTTCAAATGGAAAAGGGTATTTGTATTCAAAATGTTTAGGAAGAATTTCAGGACGGAAAAAGAAATAATCTTGGAGGAAATAGAAAATTAGACCTATGGCTATGTAGGTCGCAAGAATGATGAGTATGATGTTAAGCCACGGCAAATGTAGAAATTTATGTTCAAGAATAACGTCGTCGTAAAAGTGGCTAAAATTTAGGGAATTGCTAAATACTTTCTAGCTTTTCTTTTAAAGTTTAAAGACAAATACTCCTTCCTCACCTTGTGCGTATAAAAATCCCGTTTGATATTGAATTTTTCCCGTTGGGACATTAGATAAAAGCTTAGCAGGAGAAGTCAACAGACTACTTAAATGAAAGATTTGAGCTTTTTTATCTTCATCTCTAAAAATCAAAAGATTGCGAGAAACTTGAAAATCTGTCAGCCCTTTAAAGTCTAATCTTTTTACATATTGCCCAAAAGCATCAAATACTAGAATACCAACATCAGGGTCATTGACAAAGACTTTTAGTTCGCGTTCTACTATGAAGTTTGGTTTGAAATCAGAGTCTAACAACAAACTCAAATCATCGCTCTCTTGGATAGTTTTACCATTTCTATCTATCTTTTTTAAACGAAAATTTAACTCGTCATACACCCACAACTTATTATCGCTAGAAAAGGCGACGGCATTCACATCGAAAAAATCAAAATCAGAAAAATTCAAAGTCGCGGTATGCGTCATTGTCCTGTCTAAGAGAATTATCGTCTGATAATCTGGATAAAAAACCAAGATATTAAAAGGGTCAGTGGCGTCAATAAAGGTTGGGCGGTCGAGACGGTTATTACTATAGCGATAGCTTTCTTTTCCTTCAGGAGTGTATTTTAAGATTTCGTAATTATCATTGATGAGGTAAATATTGCAGAGCCTGTCGGTTGTGTAAAAGTGGGCTTTGCCAAGAATTTTACCATGTACCTCTTGGATAGAATCTACCTGAGCATTCAGAGAGTGGCTCGTCATGAAAAATAAACTAAGGAAAAACGCGATAATCGTTATTCTCATAAAACTTATGTTCTAGTTTCTCGCCGTCAAAAACGACGTAAGAAGTTTGGGTCATCCATTCTCCTGTGTTAATATAACGCGTTTTTCCATTTTTTAGCGTGTAGTCAATCGGCAAATGTCGGTGCCCAAAAATAAAGAAATCCACTTCAGGTAATTCTTGGACTTTTCGCTCTGCATATTGTACCAGCCATTCTTCTTCTTCTCCTAAAAAGTGTTCGGGGTCATCTCCTGCTTCTCTGCTTTTTCCAGAGAAAAAAGTCATCAGACCTAAACCAATATTAGGATGTAGCAAGCTATACAGAAATTGACAAATGCGATTGTTAAAAATCTTCTTGATGAACTTATAGCCATAGTCTTTTGGTCCTAAGCCGTCGCCGTGTCCAATAAAAAAGGTTTTTCCTTGTATTTTACGCTTAATTGGTTTTCTATAAATCGGAATGCCGAACTCCTCCGAAAAGTAATTGAACATCCACATGTCATGATTACCTGTGAAAAAGTAAATAGGGATGCCATCGTCACGTAGTTCCGCTAGCTTCCCAAAGAAACGGACATAACCTTTAGGGACAACTTTTTTATATTCAAAGTAGTGGTCAAAAACATCTCCAACCAGATATATCGCATCTGCATCTTGTCGGATACTTTCCAACCAAGACACTATTAGCCGCTCGCGGTCTCTACTGCTGTGGAGCACATCAATACCCAAGTGGAAATCGCCGGCAAAATAGGTTTTCTTCATTGTGAGGGCGAAGTTAGTTATTGGTTATTAGTTATTGGTTATTGAGGGCGCAAAAAATAACCAATAATTAATAACCAATTTTTAAACACAAACTAAATCCGAAATGTTAGATTTTAAATGGACTTAGTAAAAGTACCTCTACAAATATGTTTTTTCGTACTTTTGCCGTCGTTCTCATTGTGAACAGAAAAATTAAAGTTTTAATATACATGATAAATCTTGTACTCTTTGGCCCTCCAGGTTCTGGTAAAGGCACTCAAGCAGAAAAATTAGTAGAGGCGTATGACCTTTTGCATATTTCAACGGGCGATTTATTTCGTTTTAATATGAAAAATGATACTCCTCTCGGGCAAGAGGCAAAAAGATACATTACTAAAGGAGAGTTGGTTCCTGACAGTGTGACGATTAATATGCTAAAGGCACGAGTAGAAGAAACACCAGATGTTAAAGGTTATATTTTTGATGGATTTCCACGTAATATCAACCAATCTGAGCATTTAGATAAAATCTTAGCAGAAAGAGGCGGACAAGTTGATGGACTATTGATGTTAGATGTAGAGGAAAAAGAAATAGTGGCGCGTATTTTAAATCGTGGAAAAACGAGCGGTCGTGCAGATGATAATGATGAAGAGATTATTCGTAACCGTTTTCAAGTTTATCAAAACGAGACAAGTCCAGTTTTTGATTACTACGATAAGCAAGAAAAATCTCATAAGATTGACGGCATAGGTTCTATTGATGATATCTTTGCTAGGCTATCAGATGTTATTGATAGTTTATAGGAAATAATATTTCCCAAATAAAAAAGCCGTTCTAATTTGCGAGATGCATTTTAGAACGGCTTTTTTTATTTTTAATTCCGATATCAAAGCTTGTGAATCTCCTCTAATAAACGTTGTGTCTCAGAATAATTCTCTCCTGCTGATTTAGCTAAAGAAATGGCGTTTTCAGCAGTTTCAATTGCCTTTTTCTTTTTACCTAATTTGTAATAAAGAGCAGCCAAGGTGTCCATATTGTAGAATGTCTTCTCTAAATCAACAGATTTTTGAGCCCATTTGATAGCCTGTTTCAAATCTTTTTTGCTATCTACAAACTCATAATAGTTCCAAGCAGTTTCATTTAGTTTCTCCCAATCATTAGTGCCATAGGTCGCAAAGTGTTTTTTAGTAGTAGCAATGTAGTTGGGCATATCACCTGCACGTAGGTAGTACATCGTCGCAAAATCAGAAGTCATTTCTTCTGCTTTTTCAGGATATACTTTTTTGTATAAGCGGTCAACTTGGTCTAGTGCACTATCTTCCTTCGTATCTTGAATAGAAGAATTAATCATGTATTGTAACTTGCGAGCCACGGGTGTTTCTCCAAAAAGACCAATGTACTTATCTTTATTTTCTAAAAAATAATCAAACATTTTGCCTTCGGTACTTTCCATAAAACGAAACAGAAAAGTTAAATTACGTTCTTCTCCCCAATCTTTTTGTGTCGCTAAGTACTCCTCTGCAATTTTTCCATGAGTATCGTCCATTGCATCCGCACGGGCAAATGTGTAATCATATAAAAACTGCTCACTACGGTCACCAAAATTATAACGCTCCTCCAAGCCCGACAAACGTTTACCTGGTGTTCCTGCTACTTTTCCTAGTTCGATAAAACTATCTGTATCGTGATAACCGACTGCACGGTGAACAACTGTTCCTGTACCGTCGATGAATAATAGAGTTGGATAAACAAACACGCTATATTCTTCTGATAATGCAGGACCTTTGCCCTTTTCCATATCCACTTTTACATTGATAAAGTTATCATTAAAATACTCGGCAACCTCACTCTGAGAGAAAACCTTAGCAGTCATCATTTTACATGGGCCACACCATTCTGTATAAGCATCTACGAAAATTATCTTTTTTTCTGTTTTTGCTTTTATTAAAATGTCAGACCAATCCGCGTGCTCAAATTGTATTCCCGCACTATCTCCTTGGGCAGATAAACCGCCGATGTAGAATGAGCATGCGAGAAGGAAAAGAATTTTTTTCATAATTGGGAAACTTGTGTTAGGAACGCGACAGAAATAGATTTACATTCTTGGGAAAGAAATTTTGTTTCTCA
>CALDUB010000407.1 GCA_937923465.1 uncultured Saprospiraceae bacterium | reverse complement strand
AGGCAAAATTTATCAGCGAAAGGTAAAAAGTCTAAAATGTGCGTTTTTAGCCTGTCCCGTATTTTAATCGGGAATGCTCTTTTGCTTCTTTTGTAGGCAAGCCCTTTTACTCACGCAAGCAAACGCAGAAAAGAAGAGGTAAAAAAAGCAAGTCAGAACGGGAACCCCAAGAGTCCTAAAGTAGAACTAGGTGTGATGATTTAAAAAAAGAATGGGTCTATACTTTGTGAAAACAAAATATAGACCCAATTTTTCGTAATTCGTAATTCGTAATTCGTAATTCGTAATTCGTAATTCGTAATTCGTAATTCGTAATTCGTAATTCGTTAAGATGCTGGTAAATCAAAGAAGAAAGTAGTTCCTTCTCCTTGCTTACTATCGTAATTAATCTCTCCATCATATTTCTCAATGATGTTTTTACAAATCGCTAAGCCAATACCAGAACCTTCTTGTCTAGCTTTGTTTTCTTGATAGAAGAGGTTGAAGACCTTCTCTCCGTTTGCAGCATCCATACCGATGCCGTTATCCTTTAGAGTGAAATATACACGGTTGTTGCTTTGGTGTGTACTGATTTGAATATGTGGTGCACGTTCATTGTATCTGATAGAGTTTCCGATTAAATTTTGCAATAACTGAGTCAAATGCGTCTCTGTCATACTAACGTTCAATAGATTGACAGCTTCTATTCGAGCATTCTTTTCGGTAATCTGATTGTGCAAATTTTGTAGCACACCCTGTACTACATTTCGAGTAGAAATAGATTCACTTCCTGACTGTTGCATTGTAATACCTGAGTACTCTAATAGTGAACGCAACAAACCGTCCATGCGCTTAACCGAAGTTTGGACATAACCCATGTATTCATTAGCCTCCTCGTTTAAGTCTTTTCCGTATCTCCGTTGGATTAGATTAGTGAAACTACCTATACTTCTCAACGGTTCTTTTAAATCATGCGCAGCTACATAAGCAAATTGCTGCAATACTTCATTAGACTCTTTCAACTTAACATTCTTGCGGTTGATTTCAGCGTTTTTCATACGCAGACTGTTATTGTTGCGACGGGCTAAAAATGCAGTTCCTCCAAATCCTATTGCCAGCATGAAGAATAAAGCCAAGAAACTCATAAATGCTGTTCTTTCTTGCTGGTTTTGTAATTTCTCAATTTCACGCTGACTTTTTTCAGAGTGATATTTGAATTGCATTTCTGTTATTGCCTTAGTACGTTCCTCATTGAATAAAGAATCTCTGACTGCAGAATATTTAGATAAGTGAAAGAGTGTTTTATCTTTATTATTTTCAGTGTCATATATTCTATATAGTTCGTAGTGATTTTTTTGTAGAAAATCTTTGAATGATTGTTTTTTAGATAAGATTAAACTCTTTTCAAAGTATTTTTTCGCAGATGCTACATCTCCTTCATTCATGTACAACTCTCCCAATTTGAAATTCAAATCAGTCTGTCCACGCAACGAAATGAACTCTTCGTTTTTAGTACACTCGATGAACATTTTGTGAGCTGTCTTAAAATCACCCTGCTGCGAATAATTATCAGCAAGATAAAACATACTTCTAGCTATCAATGGCTTATGTCCGATAGATTGGAAACAAGCTAAGGATTTTTCAAACTTTTGCTGTGCTTCAGAAAAGTTTTTATCCATATTCAAAATCTTTCCATAGTCAAAAAATACAATCCCATTCAAAACTGTATCTTTTGTTGTCTTCGCTTTATCGACAGCTTCTTTAATGACACTTAGGGCACTTTCAGATTTACCAGCTTCGGCATAGGTAAGTGCTAAGAATTGCATGGAATGAATAACGTATTCTTGGTGACCCCGTTCTTCTGCTAGTTTTATGGACTCTAAAAAGTTCTTAACTGCATTTTCATAATCTCCTATATCTTTGTGTAAAGAACCCAGTCCATGGTAAGTATTCTCTAAGGCAAGTTTATTTTCTGTTTTGCGGGCAATAGCTAATGCTTTTAGATAGTAGTCTTTGCTTTCTTTGTACATGGTCTTACGACGATAAGTAATAGCAAGGTCATTGTATACACTTAGTATACGACTTTCGTCGCCTAGTTGGTCCGCATATTCTAATGCATAGTTATAATAGATGAGTGCACTGTCTTGTTGGTTATGATTTTCGTAGCAAAGACCAATCTTAGAGTAGATTTTTAATAAGTCGTCTACACTGTAAATTTCTTCAGCAACAGCTATCGCTTGTGTGCCAAGTTCTAAAACTTTTCCTAAATCTTGATAAACGTTGTCTTCCATCTGCTTTAGTAATAGATTGACCTCTTTTTGTTTGGCAGGGTCAACACTAATCTTCTCTCCGTAAAATGCATTTACAGAATTAACTAAGCAAAAAAGAAAAAATATTGGGGCGAAGTATCTCTTTCTCATATTCATAGTGTCATATACTTAGGACGATATTCAGTACTTGGACGTAATTATTTAATAATGAAATAATTGTGCCTATATGCTGAACTATTCTAAGTTGTAGTTCTCTCTTTTGATAAAGGTATTTTACTAAGGAACGGTGAAATAATAACTTATAACGGTTTGACAGAGAGTAAATCTTTTCAGTTTTCGCTTGAAAGAAGGATAATTGTTAATACGCTGCCTGTCCCGTGCCGAAGGTCGGGGACTGGTTTCAAGTGGAAAATAGCTTGTCCCGAAGCAATCGGGAAGGA
>CALDUB010000406.1 GCA_937923465.1 uncultured Saprospiraceae bacterium | reverse complement strand
ATTACGAATTTTGATTTACGAAAACGCTGTACGATGTTGAAATTTTTCTCCATTTTACAGCGTTTTTTTGTAAATTGCATAATAGACTTATCAATATATTTAAGTTTTATAAAAATGACTCTTATGGGAAAAGCTACTGGTATTCTTATTTTTATATTTCTTCTCGTATTGGCGACGATACGAGTTGGCATGAGAGTAAATAGTAATTATGTCAGTCCAGAGCAAGAACACGAATTAAAAGAGGTAAGAAAAGCTGTTCAAAATCAGTCTACTTTTGAGTTTGGTTTACTGTTAAATCCGTGGATGAGAATAATTACGGATAATAATCAGGATTATATCACTGAAACTACTTTTGCTGATGAGGGAAAAGGAGAAAGATTAGTCTATCTTACAAATAATGGAAATAAAGGATGTTATATTAAACAACCCTGTCAATGGAAATTAGGAATAGCTAAATCTGGTTTTGAGTATATGAATACTCTTACAGTTCACTATTCTGTGAAGGATTCTAAGTTTATTAACTGTTCAGAACAGGAGGTAATTAAGATTACAAATTTGCTATCTAAAACGGACAAAACTATAAGATGGGAGGTAAAGACAAACCCTGTTACTCTTAATACGTCTATTCAAGGTCATCAAAAAAGTGCAATGCATTTTGATGAAGAAAAAAATGATTTAGTGAAAATAAAAGTTGCTGACCCCGCCCAAGTAAAGACGGTCAATAGAATTGAGAAAGAATTTAATTACAATTTTGTTCGTCCGAAGAATAGTCCACGCGAGAATAGTGAAATTTTGGTTGAGCCAGACTCATTACGGGTAACTTTTAGATATATGAGTTCACTATATTCTCTTGGCAGGTTAGAAAAACAAAAAGGTAACTATTACTTGACTGGTATCTATTATGATGGAACTGGTCCTTGTTCAGAATCTGGTATTTTAAAGAATATTAAATATAAACATTGGGATGGAGAATTAAGAACAGGCGATTTAGTTCTTTGCGCTGACTGGAGAGATTTCTCTAAAGTTAAGCTTAAAGCTATTCGTTGAAGAATCGTTCGCGGGGTATTAGAGGGACTTTTAGTAGTATTACCTAAAAAATCAAAGTGTAATTATGGCAAAACAAACACAAATAGAAGTACTGGGCATCTCTATTGCAATCAAAGAAAACGATTTTGTTTCTCTTACAGACATTGCAAAAAGTCAATCAAAGAAACCGCCGAAAGTGCTCATTGCTTCTTGGTTACAAAACCATAAAACGCTTAAATTTTTAGAGGCATGGGAAGAATTGCACAATCCTGATTTTAAAGGTCAGGATTTCCTGACCTTTAGAGATACTGCACTTGATGAAAAGACTTATGTAACTGCCAAAAAGTATGTAGAGGGAACGGGGGCAATCGGAATAGTTAGTAAGGCTGGTAGGTACGGAGGAACTTTTGCGCATCAAGATATTGCAACGGCCTTTGCATATTGGTTAGAACCGAAATTTCAAGTCTATATGATTAAAGAGTTCTTGCGCTTAAAAGAACAAGAAACACGAGAAACACATACTGATTGGGCTTTAGGGAAAATGGTTGATTTAGCTCAACAGATTTACCTTGTAGGCAAAGGGACGGAAAGTCTTCGTTTGGGAGAAGAAGAATAGAGTGATAATAATCTTTTTGAGGAGTTGGTGGAGGCTGTTAAGGTTTGTAGTTTGGGGGAGATTACTCATGCGTTGTATGGGGTTGGGGGGCAGTATCGGAGGAATATGTAATTTTGAATTGTAAATTCTGATATGAAAAATGCTGTATAGTTGATTAACTATACAGCATTTTTATTGGAAACAAGATATTATTTCTTTTTCCAAGGTACGATTTCGTGACATTCGTTCTCATACCTTCCATAAAAGCAACGATTATAATACTCTCCTTCGAAGTTTAAAATTTTAAGTATTGACAGTTCTATATACCAGAGACAAATTTGTAATGCTTCTGATTTAACTTCGTCTGGAATTTTGTTAAGTTGCTTTCGTTTTTCTTCGTTAGAATGTACAATAGCATTTCTAATTTTTACAATTCCTTCTGGTGCAAATATTATAGGATTAGTGCCACTATTTACATATTGACTAAAGTTTTTAAAACCCGTTGTGACAATGTTTGTAAAACGTTCAATTTGCAATTCGCATCTACTAACGCCGCCCACGCAAATTACAAATTTGCCAAGACTTCGTGTAGCATTGCAAATGCTAACGAACGAGACAGCCCGCGATGTTCGTTAAAATTTGCAATTTTATACGCAGTCTTTCGCCAATTTGTAATTGGCATGTCCTGCACAGCAAATAACCGTTGTGCCTATGTTTGTAAAATCTGCTAATCTGCAATTCACATCTACTAACACTGCCCACGCAAATTACAAATTTGCCAAGACTTCGTGTAGCATTACAAATGCTAACGAACGAGACAGCGTGTGTTATTCGTTAAAATTTGCAATTTTATACGCAGTCCCCGCCAATTTGTAATTGGCATGTTCCGTAGGGCAAATAATATTTCACGCATTATCAGAAAAAGTAAATAAAATGTTATATTTGTTCAAGTAAACTACACAAACACAAGCAAGCCCCCATACAATGAGAAGAAAAATATTAGACCAACACGGCTTAAATTTTCTCACCCTCACCGTAGTAGAATGGATAGACATCTTTACACGGAAAGAACTGAAGAAAATCGTCATTGACAGCCTCCGTCATTGCCAAGAAGAAAAAGGATTGGTCATCGTTGCCTACGTTATCATGAGCAATCACATTCATCTTATTGCCTACGCGAAACGCGACGATATTCCACTTTCAAATATTCTGCGCGATTTTAAAAAGTACACATCAAAAGCAATCGTTAAATGGATAAAAACATCTGGAAAAGAGAGTCGCAAAGATTGGCTACTACGACGTTTTGCGTATAATGCGAAACTGAGTGGCGGTCGTGAATATCAAGTTTGGCAATCGCCTAATTATCCTACTCTGCTTTACACTCCAAAGATGATTTATGCCAAAATCAACTATATTCATCAAAATCCTGTGCGCAACGGAACAGTCTTTTCTGCAGAACATTATCAATGTAGTAGTGCCTCCAACTACGTAATAGGAAAAGGTATTTTAACGGTGGAAATTTTTGATACGCCGATTGGACCTATTGATACGCAGGTTCGTTGATGCTTTTTGATTTTATAGGCAAATGACAACTTTTCTAAGACTCGTTGATAGCAAGTCAAACTAAGGAACGCGAAAAAAAATAGATTCAGAATCTGAACAGGATTTTTTGCCCTTTAACCCACCCGTCCGCAAGCGGTTCACTACGTTAAAATGATTTACCAAATCATTTTTGCTACGCACCACTTCGTTCATACTTTAAAAATCCTTATGTAGCTAGGCTTCCGATGCTCGGAACGCGGTATACGCGGTTTTCAAAACTTGTCCCGACGCTTTGCTCGGGAGCCCAAATGAAAAACAAAATTTCTTTCCCAAGAATGTAAATCTATTTCTGTCGCGTTCCTAAGCATTTCTTGTGCAACAGAATGTCCTGAATTTCGAAGAGGAATTCAGGACATTTTTATTTTATGATGCAATCATAAAGTCCAGAACCTAAAAAACTCAATGGATTTTATTATTTTTACTTTGAAATAACTTCTCAATAATAACTCATTCAACCTAAAACAAAACTTCCATGCGCTTACTTGCCTTTCTTTTTTCATCTATTTTACTCAATTTTCTTTCTGCTCAGTCCACTGAATATTCATTTGGTTCTGGTCAGGCTTCTACGATGATTGTTGCAGACGATGGTAATATTCTAATGCTGAGTAGAGTCGACGGAGGTATTTCATTGAAAAAAATATCTGGTGGTGGAACAGTAATCTGGAATCAAATTTATATGGATGAGGAGTCTGATTATCATTCTTATGGTTCTCGAATAGTACCCTTAGTTACAGGAGATTATTTGATTTTAGGTCAAGCAAAAGGAATTAATACAAATTATGATAGTAAAGCATTGGTTATCAAAGTTGCTTCTAATGGAGATGTAATCTGGTCTCGGGTGCATCAATCTAGTTCTGCGTATTATGATGCTATTGCTATCGGAACAAGTTTTATATTAACGGGTTGGGAAGATACTCCTGGTGCTAGTGATGATGGAAAATTGACTAAGATTAACTCCACCGGAGGTATTATCTGGGATATTGGTCGAGATGTTGCTTTCGTAACTTATATCCGCAATATCTTTTGGGCAGATGATGGTAATCTATTAGTTACGGGTAGATATAGTAATGCGGGGGCTCATCCTGGTGGCGTGTTCATACAAAAGATTACACCTGATACTGGTGCGGAATTATGGACGACAGAAGAGCCTAATTATAATGAAGAAGAAAGTTATTTTCAAAATGATTTTTTTCAAGAACTAATGGGTGTAGTCAAAACTGATGAAGGTAATATCTTAATGACCAGTGCCAAATATTATGCATCCGACATAGAGGTTTATCTCTTTAGTCAGTCGGGCGATTTGTTAGATAAAAGTCAATATGGCTCACCTACATACAGCGAAGTTCCACATTCCCTAACACCGCTTTCAAATGGAGATTTTTTGATTACTGGACGCGCTCTGGTTAATGGCAGTAACGCAGAAGAACAAGCTTTTGCAATGCGTCTCAAACCAACAGGACAGGAGGAATGGCGCAGATACTATGACTTTCCTAATACTCACAATCGTTTTTTTGGCGGACTAGAAGTTGCTGGCGGTCAACTGTGGATGTGTGGCATGAATGGTGATGGAAATGGAGAATCTACAGCTTATCTTTTACAGACAGGAGCAGAGGGGCATCGTGGAAGATTTCGTATCAATGGAACAATTCACTTAGATGGAAATGATAATTGCCAAACTGATGCTTCCGAAAATAGAATTAAAGACATTTTTGTGAAAAGTTCTGACGGTCAAACAATGGTGACCAACAATGATGGCGAGTTTACTCTTTTTACTAATAATCCAGAGATAGAATTAAGTGTTTCAGAAACACTGAGCGAGGATTGGACAGCATGCGAAGAAAACATATCTGTAAGCCTAGACGGGGTAAATTCGGTAGTAGATGTTGATTTTGTTTTGCAAACTATCCAAGCAGATTGCCCAATACCTGAAGTGAGCATTACGATGCCTGCTTTGCGCCGATGCAGAGATAATTCATTTAGAGTCAATATACTGAACAAAGGGCATTTGATTGCTGAAAATCAAGTGTTGACAGTTAAATTAGCAGAAGAACTTCAATTTTTAGAAGCCTCTTTGCCTCTTATTGAAAATGGGCAAACTTTGACGTTTGAGCTTGGAAATATAGCTGCAAATGTAAGCGTGGAAGTAGAAATAGAGGTGAATTTAGATTGTGAGGCACAGTTGGGAGCAACGCACGCGATATCCGCAGCATTAATCAATCCTTGTGAAAGTACTTTTAGCGGAGCACTCTATACCGTCGATGCTATATGTGATGGAGAAGATGTCATTTTTACCTTAGAAAATATAGGAGGTCAGGCAAATATCCCAACAGAGTATCGCGTCTTTGCAGACCATTTAATTGCCGTGACGGAAACTCCAATTAGTTTGGCTCAGACGGGGAGTACCGCAGAAATTAGAATGCCCGCTGATGGTCGAACATGGTATCTGGAAGTTAATCAGCAAAGCGGTAGTCCGTTGGGCGAAAAGGCTTCTGTATCAATCGAAGCCTGCGGATTAAGAAGAAATGGTTTGCACTCTATCAATTACGAAGCTGCTTATTATGATTACAATCATCAAAAAAATCAAGCTAAAGTATATCCTTTAAATACTATTTTAGAGGAGGAAAACTCGATAAAGCCTACTAGTTATGGCTATGGTTTATATTATTTTACGAATACATTAAACTCCATAGAATTTACAGCCAAGGCGTTTAATCCATTTTCGGAGACGGCAACGGAGGTAGTTTTTGACTTCTTCCCAAATCAAAACTTTGACTTAAGTTCTTTTGAGTTGCTAACTGCCAAAAACTACGAAATCAAAAGAATAGCGGACGGATTGAGAGTCACTTTGCAAGATGTGTCAGTAGAAGAAGGAGAGCTAATCGACATTAATTTTCGTCTGACACCAAGAAGTGATGCTGAACCTGATATGCAGGGGGAGAGTCTATTTATTACATTCGGACAAGCTTATTTTAACTGCCGTGGTCCTGTCGATATTGGACAAGGTTATCATAATTACAGTCTCTCTTTTCCTGTGACTGATGAAAACGATTACGACTCGTATCCTGATAGTGAAGGAATAAGACCATTTGGTGGGAGAAGAGCTGATTTTGGAACAAATATTAGTTTGGCACCAGACGGAGACCTTTATTTGGGTGGAGAAACTGGTTCCTTTTCTGATGCTAATTTCACTGCGGGTTTAGTCGTGAAAACAAATAGATATGGAGAAGCCCAATATTTCGAAGCTATTAATGAGGACGGAGGCTTAATGAATATCAAAGGAACTATTCCTTTAGCTAATGACCGTTGTGTCGTAGTCGGAAATACTAAATTAAACACTGCTGTCACAAATTATCTTTCAGATTATCACCCCTTTATCAGTATGGTAGATGAGTCAGGAACGGTAACGGACTTCTCTCGTTTTCGTCCTGTCGATACTTCTTATGGTGCTTGGATTTACGGAATAATACCTGACCATACGGGTGGTGGATTGATACACGGTTACACGGAGAATGAAGGGAATTATGATGCGTGGTTTAGAAAAATTAATGCTGAAGGAGAAACCGAATGGCAAATTATTAGTGAAGATAGTGAAACAGACTTTAGAGCTTATTATGGAACGGTAACGCCTAACGGTAATTTTGTATTCATAGGAACAGATGAGAGTATAGAGTTTAATGACCCTAATATCTACTGGCAAAAGATAAGTGCCTCTGGTCAAGTTATCTTTGCTGAACCGTTTATTTACGAAGCAGAGATGACCTTTTCTGACATCACTACCGCTGTTGGAGGAGGTTACATGTTACATGGGTATAGTTTATTAGATTTGGGTGACGGAAGTTATGTCGCCGAACATGGGATTGCTAAATATGATGAAGAGGGAAATTTTATGGGGAGTAATATTGTACCTATGGACTCCATCGCGTTTTATCGTGCGGAGGCTGCGGTGCCTATAGCCGATGGGAGCGGTTATTTTGTCACAGGGCAAGCGCGCCGTATTGAGGAGGGGGCAAGGTATGATATGAGTATCATGCGTATCGACAATCTTGGACAACTCGTCTGGATGAAATTATTGGGTAATCCTAATAATAGTGAAAGTGGCTATAAGGTTGTTGCGAGCGATGAATATGTATATGCCTATGGCAATACTCAATCTAGAGAACCTACCTACAATTTGACTTCCATTTTAGGGATAGTTGATTTGGAAGGAACTATAATTTCTGATATAGCAGAAGTGAAATCTACGCAAAATACTAGGTCACTTTTATATCCAAATCCAGCTTCCTCTACGACTCAAGTTATTTTATCTCCAGTTCCAATAGCACCTGTAGATTGGATACTGTATGATATCAATGGTCGTCAAATGTCAAAAGGGGTTACATATGATGGATTGTTTTCTATAGATTTAGGAGGACTTTCTAGCGGAGTGTATCTTGTTCATTACTCTGGTAATAGATATCCTGCCAGTCGATTGGTGAAGGACTGATGGTCTAAGATAGACTCCCTTAGAAATGCAGAAAAAGAAGTCGTTTTTTTACCAATAGACTTTATGAATGAGATTTGAGCGGCTTTAAATTTGCTCCCGATAGAAATCAGATTTGCATCAGGTTTAGTTAATTTTAATGTGTAATATATTGATAATCATAGTTAAAGATAAACTTCAGCTTCGAAGAGTGAATTTTCCGGTTTAAGGACGGTCGAAAAAATAGCAAATTTTGGATTTTTGACTGTCCCGAAGGGTCATCTTTTCCTTTTTGCTTTAGCAAAATTGAAATATGAAAGGCAAAAATTCAAAACTATGCGTTTTCGACGCTTTTTTGTTTCTTTTGGAGCGCATGCCCTTTTGCTCACGCAAGCAAACCCAGAAAAGAAAAGGAAAAAATAGACAATAAGCCTCAACTATAGAATTCATAGTCAAACTATTACGCATTATAAAATAATAAACCTGATGCGAATCCGATAGAAATCAGGACAGGCTTTTATCCTTTAGGCAGTCCGTCCGCTTTTTGCCTCAAATAAGAGTAAAATAGTTGCGCTTAAATTCCTCTCAACCTCATTCGTAAAGTCTAATAATAAAACTCATCCATGTTTGGTGATTTTTGCTAACATCTTGGTTTTACATAGCAGGTACATTTGTTTAAAATTAGGATTTGTTATTAAATAGAATGCCGAATATGAAAAACATTATAGTACCTGTCGATTTTTCAAATAATTCCGTGATAGCCCTTTCATATGCTATTGAATTGTCCAAAAGTTTTGGAGAGAATATCATAGTTTTGCATACTTATCAAGAAGGTTTCTCCGACACTACAAAAGAAGAGCTTTATCACGAAGCAAAGGAAAAAATGGATAATCTTATGAACAAGATAAGTGTTCATGCTGGGAATGTTAAGGTTTCTCCTGTCATTATTCGAGGAGGCGCTGTTGATAAGATTACTCAAACTGCGAGAAGTCGTAATTGTGATTTAATCGTGATGGGGTCAAAAGGTGCCTCTGGCATCAAAGAAGTATTCTTAGGAAGTGTGGCGGGGGGAGTGATATCAGAAGCTAAAGTGCCTGTTTTAATAATTCCTACTAAAAATCAGAGAATCGGTTTTTACAAAGTAGTTTTCGCTGTTGGCCAAGATAAAGTAATTAAAGAAGATGTAAGTCCACTTCTAAAATTTATTAATGCTTTTCGCTCTGAATTAGAGATTGTACACTTTGGGAATGAAAGAGAAGACCCAATGCAATTATCTGAAAATTTAGAATTTTTGGAAGAGCTGGATAACTATACGGTCAATTATGCCTACGGGAAGTCAGATGCCGACATGGAAAATAAGTTACAGACATTTGCTAAGGATAAGGATGCTGACTTAATATGCATGATACGCAGGAATAAAACTTTTTGGCAGCGTTTATTCGGTGGTAGTGCGACTTTAAAACAAACTTACCACAGTGAAATTCCTTTATTAATTTTACAGGGAGAATAGTTGTTATAAGAAAAGCGTCGTTTCCAAACACTTGAAAACGACGCTTTTGACAATTTTTAAAATCATTATCCTTCGACTAATTCCTCTTCTGTAGGTAAGTAGACTGCAGCAGGATAAGTATATTTCTCTTTTAATAAATTCCTTTTAGCTTCATCAATTCCAAATTTCACCTCTAAATAATTATCCATACCGCCAAAATCATTTTCGATAATCTCAAAGACTTTTTCGATATATTCCTGCTGAACTAAGAAGAGGGCAGAGGTGGTTTCGCTATCCAAGCCTGCATAGCGCAGCTTATCCATAGAAGCCAAAGCTTTCTCGTATTTGTAGTAATTAGACATCAAATATTCGCTGATAATTGTCTCCTTATCTACTCCCAAAATAGACAAAATTATTGCTGTAGCATAGCCTGTACGGTCTTTACCTCCAGTACAGTGATACAATAAGGGGGCATTTGTTACGAGTAATTTATCAAATAACGGTTTAAAATCTAGGGCAGAACTATCCGCAAATTTTGACATGACAGTAGTGAAAAGTTCCTTAGTTTCTCCACGTCTTTCTCCAAAAAATACGCGACGTTTCATCTCTTGATAAGCTTTTCCTTCTTTGTCGACAATCGGTAATTGGGTATACTCTCCTTTATAATCATCGGGCAAACGGTCTGGTGCTTTGCCTATTTCAATGTCATTTCTAAAATCATAAACCTGCTGGATATCCAAATCTCTAAATCTATCAATATCTGCCTCCGTCAAACTTTCTAAGCGTCCCGAACGGTAAATCATACCCCATTTTGTATAACGCCCGTCCGTTGTAGGTATGCCTCCTATATCTCTAAAATTATTTGTCCCCTGCATCGGAATTAATCGCTCTGAGACAATTGCGGTGTCTTTTTTGAGTGTGTCTATAACACCAAAAAATAGTCGAGTCGCTTGTTCTTTATTTTCGATAACAGCTTTGTTTGTATTAGAAACCTCAGCTACGATTTTTGACCAATTAATAGATTTCGGAGACAAACCTTGATATATTTTATAATATCCTGAAGTAGAAAAATTTATAGTATAGTTTCCTTCTTCATTATGCAAAACTGATATTTTTTCTTCAAAGGTTAAAGTCTTATCTCCAACGACAAAATCAGATTTTCCCATGAAATAGGCAATTATTGCCAAAATCAAAATAATAGCCGTAAGAAGGAGAAGGATACGCATAAAGAGGTTGAATTTAATTTTAAGAACGATTTATCCTCTCTAAAAAGAAATCAAACCAGTTATGTTCATTAAATCGTTACACGCAATCCTAATG
>CALDUB010000405.1 GCA_937923465.1 uncultured Saprospiraceae bacterium | reverse complement strand
AAGCAAATTCTCAAAAGGCAAACACCAAATTGTAGTTTCTTTAAATGGATTTTGCTCACAAAGCGTACGCACTATATTTGCCGCAACACCCAAACCTCTAAAATCAGGAAGTGCATAAATTCCTCCTAATTCAACATTTTCAGTATCAATCTTTACTAATCGTCCAATTCCTGCGCGCTCCTCCTCTACTTTTGCGATGACTATGTATTCATTTTCAAAATTAGAATGTACGAAATTCACCTCTTCGTATTTTGAGTTCACCCAAGTTATTTCGCCTTGTTTGGCTTGATTTACTGTTACTTTTTTCATGGTTGTTACTTTGTGGTATATCTGTTATTTTGCATTACACTCGATATGAATTGAATAAAGCTACCGCTCTTAATTCACTATTATAGATGAGAATAGGAATTATAATACTAACAGTTCCAATTGCACCCAACATTTTCCACAGTAAGACAGTGACGACAATACTAATGACAACACCACCGATTAATATAATATTAGATGCTATAGCCCTAACATCATTAGCTTGCTTTTCTTGCGGTCTTCCACATTGGCTACATGTTACTTTGAATTTTTCGCCTTTATGCATTTCCAAGTCTGGTCTTGTTGGCGCATAAGATTTGACTTTTATTTCACTTGAACAGTAGTTACATTGGGTTATAAGTTTCATGTTTAATTATTTTTAGTTTTAAAAATCATAAAAGGAAGTTTTATCGCAAATGCAATTTATCTAAACCAAAGTTACCAAAAAAAACAATCCACCCAAACCTTCGTTTCTATTATGCTCAAATTCCTAATTTTCCCCTACCTTCGCAAAAATAAAATCACCACCACAATTATAAAAAATGGACAACGGATACATAAAACAAGAGATACTAAAACCAGGATTAGCAGAAATTACATTCTATCATCCTAGTCATAATTCTCTACCTAGCAACCTCCTCGCCGAGCTAGAAGACACTATCAACAAAGCAGGACAAAACCCTGACATTCAAGTTATTATATTAAAGAGCGCAGGCGAAAGAACGTTCTGTGCAGGCGCAAGTTTTCCAGAATTAATGTCAATTAATGACTTCTCAACAGGCAAGAAATTCTTCATGGGCTTCGCCAATGTCATCAATGCTTGTCGTAAATGTCCGAAGCTTATCATTGGGCGTGTACATGGTAAAGCAGTCGGCGGCGGTGTCGGTGTAGCCGCTGCGGTGGACTATTGTATGGCGACAAAATACGCGGCAATTAAGCTAAGTGAACTGAATGTCGGTATCGGACCATTTGTGGTTGGACCAGCGGTTGAACGCAAAATTGGTATTTCTGCGATGTCTCAAATCACTATCAACGCTAACGTTTTTCAGTCGGCAGAATGGGCACAATCTAAGGGTTTGTATACCGAAGTTTTTGAGAGTGCGGAAGACTTAGATACAGGCATTTTGCGAATGGCAGATTATCTACTTTCGACCAATCCTGAAGCGCAATCAATGTTGAAAAAGGTTTTTTGGCAAGATTGTGAGCACTGGGATGCGTTATTGGAAGCACGCGCGGAGATGTCTGGGCGTTTGGTTTTGTCTGATTATACGAAGGCGGCTTTGAAGCGTTTTGCTTAGCAAATTGAACGCAGAATTTTTCATCTTAGAAATATTAAATCATGCAACAATCAATCGTTTCCTCCGAATGGCTAAATGCCAATCTAAACAATCCAGATTTGGTCATTTTGGATGCCACGCAAGAGAAGAATAGACAAGATATTCAAATCAAAGGTGCGCGCTATTTTGACATTAAAACTGTCTTTAGTGACACGAATAGCGAATATCCAAACATGCTGGCGGATGCGACTCAATTTGGAAAGAATTGTAAAATTTTGGGTATCAATACATCTAGCCAAATCGTCGTTTATGACAATCTAGGTATCTACACCAGTCCGCGTGTCTGGTGGATGTTCAAAACCATGGGGCATGAAAATGTGGCGGTGCTCAATGGTGGTTTCCCCGATTGGCTAAAGCATAATTTTGAGACAGAAAAAGCGCAGACTCGTGTTTATAAAACGGGTGATTTCTCAGCAGATTTTGACTCAAAAAATGTTAGAGATTTTGACTTTGTAAAAAACAATATTTCTAAGTCGGAAGCACTCGTAATTGATGCCCGTTCGGCAGGTAGATTTAATGGAACAGAACCTGAACCGCGTGCAGGATTACGGGGTGGGAATATTCCTAATTCGGTCAATATTCCTTTCAAAGATTTATTGGATGAATCGGGGAAATATAAATCCAAAGAAGATTTAAAAAAAGTGTTTGAGTCTATTGTAACTGACGATAAACCGTTGATTTTCAGTTGTGGTTCGGGCATTACAGCCTGTGTGGTCTTATTGGCGAGTGAAGCTGTTTTAGCAAATGACAAATCAGTTTACGACGGTTCTTGGACAGAATGGGCGCAGCGAGAAAGTGCTTAAAGACGCGAACAATTTATTGTAAAATTTCTTCTACTTTATAGTAGAGTTCAAACGGGTATTCTGTCACCAGAATACCCGTTTTTTATTATTCTAAAATCATCTTATTGTAGCCTTCTTTTATTATCTTCGCGACAATAAACAATTGCTCTCAAAACGGAAAATTAGTGTTCTTTGTTAAACCCTATAATTTATCAAAGAACCAAAATAATACGACATGTCTCAATCCAAAAACTTAAAAGAAATAGCCAGCGTTTTCTTCAAATTAGGAAGTATCGCATTCGGAGGACCAGCGGCACACATCGCCATGATGGATGACGAAATCGTTAAAAAAAGAAAGTGGATTTCTTCTCAACACTTTTTAGATTTAATTGGTGCTACTAATTTAATCCCTGGACCGAACTCTACCGAAATGACCATGCATTGTGGTCATGAGCGCGGCGGTCGATTAGGAATGTTTGTTGCGGGTATTTGTTTCGTTTTCCCTGCCGTGGTGATTACTATGGTTTTCGCTTGGTTGTATGAAAAATATGGACAATTACCAGAGGTCGAGCCTTTCATTTATGGCATCAAACCTGCGGTGATTGCGATTATCCTATCTGCTGTACACCGCTTAGGTAAGAAGGCTTTGAAAAATATGGAATTGGGCATCTTGGGAGTCTTGACTTTGATAGCTTGTCTGTTGGGAGTAAATGAAATTTTGGCGATGTTTGGTTGTGGTGTGTTGGGTCTCTTACTTTATTTCATCAAAAATCCACCAAATAAAACGCTTAGTTTTGCGCCTTTACTACTGATACAGGTGAGTCATTTGAAGATATTTTTGACTTTCTTAAAAGTTGGAGCGATACTGTATGGTAGTGGTTATGTGCTCTTTGCGTTTTTGGATGTGGAGTTGGTCGCCACTGGCTTGATGACGCGTCAAGAATTGATTGACGCGATTGCCGTTGGGCAGTTTACTCCTGGACCTGTTTTGTCTACTTCTACTTTTATTGGCTGGCAATTGGGTGGTTTTTGGGGTGCAATTGCTGCAACGATTGGTATATTTTTACCTTCTTTTATTTTCGTGATGTTATTGAACCCGATTGTTCCTAAATTAAGAAAATCTAAAGTTATCTCTGCGTTCTTAGATGCCGTCAATATTGCTGCGGTGGCGGTAATTGTAGCGGTTTGTTTTGAAATGGCGAAGGATACTTTGACGGATTGGCGGACTATTTTTATTGCAGTATTGAGTTTGATAGTGGTCTT
>CALDUB010000404.1 GCA_937923465.1 uncultured Saprospiraceae bacterium | reverse complement strand
TGCCATTTGCACAATTGCGCTATGATTTTCGTCCAAGCCGAAATCTAACCTTATTCTTCAAGTTAAATGGAGAGTACAATATTGGTTGGTACCTTGAGCCTCTTATTGATGAAGCAAAGACTGTCAGACTAGAAACATCATTCGGATTTAACTATCAATTTTAAGAGAATGCAAATGAACAGAAGTACATATCTTGCTCTGTGTGCGCTAGTTTTTATGACTATAGGTTGTAAAAAATTGGAGCCGCCTGTCGTGCCTGCTGACGAACCAGATTTTGCGGTTCAATTTTTCGTAGAAGGTCAAGATACGTCTTTTACTGCGGGAGTAGATGATTATTATATGTTTTCTGATTTTGAGAAAATGAGTAATGATTTACATGTTTTTACGGGAGAAATTCGAAATATTAATTGTGAGTCAAATTGCCCGAACTCTTTGAAAGTTAAGATATACGATATAGATTTTGCGCCCGCGAGTAATATCAATATCGAAGAGCGTATTGTCTTAAATACTAATTATGAATATGCTATCGTTGGTTTAGAAGATACTACTTATCAAATGGTTTTTACACCTGATTTACCTGTGGAAGCGACGGGGAATTATGACTATATCTGGACTATAGATGGAGAAAATTTTGCACAAGAAACTGTAGAAATCTCTAGAGCAAACCCTTTTCAAGTAGATGCCTGTTTAGAAATTATTGACACTGATGATATCTGCACTGGTAATATTTGTAAAGACGTTGAATTCAATCAAGCGGTTGATATAGAGTGTTTTGCGCAAATAATAATTGCGGATACGCTACCAGGTTTAGATTCTGTTCGATTGACGGTAGCGACTTCAGACGGACTTTTACCCAATTCTATCTCGTGGAATACGGGCGAAACCACAGACACGATAGGTGTGAACATGGGGGGCACTTTTAGCTTTACAGGAAATACTAATTTTTGTCCAATAGCAGGAGAGGGAAGATTAAATGGAGACTTAACAGAGCCATTAGATGTATTTTTCTGTACGCCTGATTTTCAGACGGAGTCTACTAGACAAATTACACCAATACCTGATGCCGTATTGGGTAAAGTTGTGATTGAGTACATTGATGCAGATGGCATTTTCTATAGTTCAATCAATAATGAGAACGTTGGTTTTTCTAATTTTACAATCACTTCTTTAGAGACTTATGACCGCAATGAACGCGACCAAGCGACGGTGATATTGGAGGTGCAATTTTCGACTACTGTTACTTCTGAAGCGGGTATTTCTTTGCAAATTTTTGAAGGGAGTGGGACTATTGCGGTGGCGTATCCTGATTGATTTTAACTTCCAAAAAACTCCAATCCTTCTTCCAAGTATCAATCATTTCAAAACCGAAACATCTCCCGAAATAACTTTACTATCTCCCAATAAAATATTTTGATAAGAAATTACATAAATGAATACCCCATTATCAACAAAATCACCTTTGAACCTCCCGTTCCATGCTGCATTAGCTTCCGTTGATTCATAAACTAGACTTCCCCAACGGTCGTAAACTCTCATTTCTGTTAGTACAAAATTCCTGCCTTCGGGACGAAAAACATCATTTACGCCGTCGTTATTGGGGCTAAAAGCATTTGGAATATAAACTTTGTCGGAACAGTCTTCGGTTTCAAGTCTCATTTCAGCAGAGAAAGTACATCCATCTAAGTCAAGTGTAGCCACATAAATACCGCTTTCTGATGCTATAAAATCAGCTTGTACCTGTCCGTCCTTCCAAGTGATGTTTTCACCGCTGGCAAAAGTAGGACTTATGATAAATGGAAGATTTTGCAGACAAATAGTCGTATCCTGTGGTAGCGAAATTGGGTAAGGTTCGGGTAGTATTTTGTTGATTACAATTGTGTCATTTGTCTCACAGAGTTCGTTAGAGGCAGTGAGAATGTAAGTACCTGGTTCTGTAACTACGAGGTTTTCCGTCGTGTTTCCATTATTCCAAACATAAGTATCCGCACCAAAAGTAGTCCCGTCAATAGATATACTTTCGTCATCACAGATAGTCTTATTTGGTCCGAGTTCTAGATTAATCTCAGGAAAAACAAAAATACTTGTTTCGTATACTTCCGTACAATTTCCAAAAGTAATCGTATGACGCACTAAATGATTGCCAGGCTCGATAAAACAAATCTGTCCAGGATTTTTTGTCGTCATTATTTCATTTTCGGCACCTGCAAAGTACCACTCGACAGTCTCGGCATTTTCATTTTGGAGACTGGTAGGTGCTGTACAGTTATCCATACAGATTTGTGCAGGCAGATTAAACTCAGGTGACATTTCTAAGACGATTGTCTCGTCCTCTTTTTCACAGGCTTCATTGTTGACGGTGACGCTGTAAGTTCCCGTTTCGTTGACCACTATCTCTGGTATCGTCTCGCCCGTGCTCCACGCGTACTGAGCAGGCTCGGAGGTTTGTGCAGATAGGGTCAGGCTCTCGCTGGGGGCGCACAACATTTGGATACTGTCCAATTCAAAGTCAGGTTCGGCGATGACTTCTACTTCGCGTTCAAAGAAGTACTCACAGTTGTTAAATGTGATGGTCTGACGAATAGTGTGGGTGCCAGGGATGTCAAAGCAGACTTGACCGGGGTAGCTAGCTTCTACTGTAGATGGTGTGCTGTTTTCGATAGTCCAAGTGACGGTTTGGGCGTTGGAGTTGTTGACGCCTGTGGCGCTTGCGCAGTCTGTAATGCAAAGTTGGGAGGGGAAGTTGAAGTTTGGGATAGGAATTGTTGGATTTATAAAAACATCTTCGTCGCTGATAGGGAAGTCGGCTGTGTTAATTGGCAAAAATAAATCATTCTCGAATGTTGAGACTTCAAAAGTCCTTTCTTCGATTTCAACATCAACATCAATTGGGTCATTAATACAAAAATCTATGGATTGAATAAAATCAAGTTCGCCAGCAGTATTGAGTTTTGTGATTAATTGATAGGAAGTGAAGTTGTTTTCTGACATGACTGATGAGTAGATAATATTTCCAGAGTCTAATACTTTTAAAACGAGACCATAAGCACTCAATATCCCTCTTTTGTGCGCTTTCGCCCATATGATTTCTTCACAATCTGTATCTAATTTTATAATACCGCAAAGGGGATTTCCCAAAGTAGCTGATACTACAATTATCTCATCTTCTGGTGTGATAGCTGCTTTTGCTATAAATTTATCTGAATTACTCAGGTCTAAACTTTTCGACCAAATGATTTCTCCTTCTGTCGATACACGAATTAACTCAAAATCTCCCATTAATCCACTTCCTATTGATACTCTATGAAAAAGTAAGTCCCCATTAGAAAATACATCACCTAACTCGTAATGCATATCTGGAAATGCGAAGACATTAGTAACTATATTTGAGTTGTCCAAAACAATAAAGTAGCTTTCCAAATCTATAGTAACTTCATCTCTGATAAGTCCTGCGATGATAGTATTCCCATTTTCTGTCTCGGTACATTCATTGATGTATCTTATTACGTTACTGGATGAAGATACGGAGCTTTCTATTATTATTTTTTGATTGTTTAATTCGTTGCCTTCGGAGTCATATATACAATAGCTTACGCTACCGCTGGACTCGTATGCGATGTGTACCTGTTCATCTATATTGACGTAAATTTTACTGTTCTTGGATACATTCGAGTTAATTACCTCTCCTTGTACTTTTAATCTACTTGACCACTCTGGTATTCCGTTTTCGTCTATTTTTGATAGTAAAAATCTACTCGCATTTACAGAACCCTCTTTTAAGCCTGCATAGATATTGTTTGTTGTTAGACCAGCCATTGAATATAGAATACCTCCCGACAGTTCAGGGTCATCTGATTCAAAAATTCTTTTTTGCAGAATACCTCCCGTATTGTCCACAGTAAGGAAAACTGGACTGATAGAGTTGTTTTCTAATAAAACTGCACCCGAAACAATGATTGTATCCTCTGATATTTCTTCTATATCTGAAATAAAGAAAGCAAAAACACCAAAGGAAAATGCTTTTTGGTAGGTGTTTGTTTGTGCCACGGATAGAGTTAGTAGCTTGAGACAAAGAATTGTAATTAATATACTCCTTTTATGCTTCAATTTATTAATACTTTGCGATTTTATAAATGATAAAGATGAGCTGAGTTTTAACTCATCTCATCTTTAATGATACAATAAAAAATAATTATCTTTGAAAATTAGCCTCCATTGTTAGCTCCTTCCACAGCGGCGCAGTCAGCAACCTCTCCCAAGTAAGGATTACTGGGGCTTAAAGGGATATTGATATCAGGGCTGGTAGAGTCGTGAAAAAAGTTATAAGCGAAATTCGGGTAGGAAGCGTTGGCTTTAGTACAGGTAACTTTGATATTAATATATGTTGTTTCCATTATGCTACTACCACTCTGCTCGAAAACACCAATACTATTGAGACTAAAATCCGCATAGGTATTGGTAACGAAAGGAACTTTTTTCCATTGGTTAGTTACAAAGTAAGTATGTGTCGGATTTAACCCACCAAATCTAATAGTTCCTGTTGTTCCATCAGTATTTTCAAAATCGAAGGCAGACACCCAAGTATTCATAGTGTTTCCACCCACATTTTTTCTATCTGATTTTATCCAAAAGAGACATTCACAAGAAGGAAGTGGAGCAGCGGCAGCTACTGTCTTTTCATCTCCTTCTTTCTTAGCAAGAATCAAAGTATCATCACTTTCAATAGACGTATCAATGCTCTCTTTCGAGCAGGAAAAAAGAAGCAGAAAAAGCACTGCTACGGTAAGGTAAGGTAAGGTAAATTAAATGAATTTTTCATGATTAAATCGGTTAAATAAGAATAAAATCTACATAATTGTAGGGTGTCTTAAATGCGCATGGGGTACCTCTGTTGAGTGTGAACAAAAAAATGTTCACAAAAGAGAGAAAATATATACAAAATTGAGATAGATGAAAACCATCTATCTAACTGTATACTATCTAACAAATTTTAAAGTCAATTTTAATGCGCCGTAAGTATATGGCGGAGAAAAGTATAAACTGGAAAGTAGGAGTTTCTGTTATGAGCTTTTCTCTAATTACAAAACAAACATACATGTTTTATTTTGTAATTTAAAATATTATGTTGTTTTTAACAAAAAGAGCACGAGGAGTAGAATTACAAATTAATCCTTCCTAAAAACTCCAATCCTTCTTCCAAGTATCAATCACATCAATTGAAATCTTCCAATTTGCATCTGTTTTTTGCGAAATATTAGAATTAGCCAATACGCCATAAAAACCTAAACGCAAACGGCGGCGCGCGCCCAATTTAAACACACGCTCTAGACCTAAGAATACTTCCTCATGACGGAAGTTACTATCTTTTACATACAGAAAACCGCCACCGACGACTGTCCGAATACGTGTCTTTTTCAGTAAAGGAACATTATTAATCAATGCCCCATTAAAGTGATGAATATGGTGGGCTTCAAAAAATACGTTAGTAGTAGCTAAGGCAGTATCTAGAGACTGAAAAGAGTACAATGGGTCAGAGTAGAGTATCGGGTCAGACTCCCGAAAACGTTTTAAATCAATGAATTCAAGGTCTTTTGTATTCAAGAATTGACCAGAGATAAGGGTGTATTTTGAATTTCCGAATGCACCAAAAGTAACGTCTTGTTGGATGCCAAATTCGAGATAGTCAAAATCAATATCACTACTCAAAATTCCTTTCCAGCCTTTTTTGTGTTCGATACTAAAGGTCGGCCATTTACTCCCTAAAACGATTTTCCGATTGGGTTCTGTCATGAATTTTTGACCAGGAGTGTAAGATAAATTGATGTGAGAAATAAAAGCTTGATAGGGGTTAAAATCTATCGGGTCGGGTTGATTTTCTATCAAATCATTCAGAAAGGTATAACTATCCAAATTGGCGATAGATTGACGGTCACTTATTGAAAAACCAGTGTATAAAAATAAGCCATTGACAATCTCAAAACGATGTCTAAACTCTGCCGCATCGTGCAAAATATAGTTGGAAACGCTCAATTGATTAAGAAAGGCATCGTAAGGATTAATCGAAGCAAAGTCGCGTTGTAATTCAAGACTCATACTCGCTAGTTTATGTGGATTATACTGAAACCAAGCATCAAAATCTCCCTGAATATCTTTGTTCCTTAAGCCAATATTGGGACTAATGGATGTCCGTAAAATTTTCCCATTTTCCCAACGCCTAAACCAAGAGACATAGGGACCTAAACGCCAACCTCCGATAACTTCAAAATTTAAGAAGGCAGGAATAGAACCGATATATAGTTCTTGTTTTTTTGTGTAGTTTCTAAAACCAACACCGTCCCACAGTACTTCAACTGGCTTAATCTTATTGTATAAAGTCTGCATTGAATCTTTGTAAGCCGGACTATCGTGATACACCTCAATACTGTCTCGTATTTGTACCAGTTTTACCTCTTCTATAGTCAGAGGTTCAGGGCGCGAATTATTCCAGTAAAGACTATCTTTTTCATAGGCATCTTTGGTCGTGATGACTACCTCGCTACCAAAGAATTTTTCAGGAAATTCAAAGTTGTTTTGATAATTAGAATAGAGTAGGGTAGTGTTTCCTTTGAAAGTCTTGGACTTGCCTTGCTTTGTTTCGTATATCATTTCTTGGCGTGTCGGTATCCAAGTCCCGTCTGCCAATTTTTCATAATTTTGCTTTAATCTAAAGGCATCAAAAAACTTCAATCCTCCTTTGCTAAAACTAAAATCTAAGCGGTTGATATTCCAAATTCCTTCGTTGATGTAAATGTGTCCGCTACAGGTTGAGTTGCCGACTTTTCTTGGTATTACCTTTATTTTGTGCACCAAAATGCCGTTTTCCTCTTTACTTTCTATTAGTTTGTATTTGTACGATACAATCGAAGTCCGCGAAATGGGCGAAATCAAAGGCGTCTCTGCAATGCCTTCCAATTGGACCATGTTCCGATAAAAGTTAAAATCAGTCTCTTCAAAACGTGGAATAAACAAACCATGTTTGCTACCATATAGCTTGTATGCTGTGCGTTCTTCGCGGTACTTTTTAGGGAATTGGTAATTGACCTCAACTTCCATTTCTACCAAATTCAGACTAGCCAAAAACTTATCTTGTTCCGCTTGTGCTTCTTTTTGTGCTTTTTCAAATGGGTCTTCGGGTTCGCCGTTTGTATCAAATTGTACGAGTTTATCCTTCTCTTCTTTTTTTTGTTTTTTACCCTCTTTTTCAATGGTTTCTATCTCTTCTTTTGCCTTGACATATACATTCGTTTTAAAACTCTTAATTGATGCCAAGTAGTCTTTTTTGTTGTCGATTACCTTCTGAATGATAGCGTAGGCAGGGTCGCGCTTAGAAGCTTTAACGACTATTTCTTCTAACTCAATATTAGAATCCTCTAACCTGAAATCCTTAATAATATCCTCTTCTTCAATATTGAGATTATAAGTCAAACTTTCGTAACCAACAGCCGAAATGACAAAGTCATATTCGCCTTTAGCAGGTAATCCTAAGTAATATTTTCCTTCAAAATTGGCGGAAGTTCCAGTCTGGATTTGTTTGACAAAGATATTTGCAAACGGCACGGGTTCACCCTCCTTATTTAACACATAGCCTGTTGCACTTTGCGCATTGACAAAACCTACTATAGATAGAAGGAATAGAAAGGTGAAAAATGGACGAAGTATAGATTTATTATTCAACGGTTTTATTTTGTTGGATGGTGATAAACTATTGTTATATGGCAATAATGGTGTTTAAAATAACGAATAAAAGAGTATTAATGTTGGTTAAGGGTTGCATTTTAATTTGACAAATATGCGGCTATTTTCTTGATTATTTTTACATTGCACACAATGTTTAAATCATTTTTTAATTCTCATAAAATTCAAAGTGTAGCCAAATCTACGCCGAGTTTAGTTTGGTTAGCTATAATCTGGGCTATCGGAATCGCATTAGTCAATCCTATCGGCGATTTTCCTCTGAACGATGACTTTAGTTATGGTCGGACGGTGTATAATTTATCAGACTTAGGCATTTTTCAATTTGATGATTGGCTGGCGATGTCTTTGATTACTCAGGTTTTATGGGGCGCAGCATTTACGGCTGTTTTTGGATTTTCCTTTACTGTCTTACGGTTTTCTACTTTGGTTTTAGCCTATATCGGCTTATCTGCTTGCTATTTGTTAGCAAGAGATTTGGGGGCTAGTCGTGGCTTGTCTCTATTGGCAGCCTTGAGTATAGGTTTTAGTCCACTTTTCTTTTCTCTGTCTCACACTTTTATGACGGACATTCCATTTTTTTCTTTCTTAGTTTTGTCTGTTCTGTTTTTCAATAAATTCATATCACGAGGGCATTTATTATCTCTATTTTTAGCTACTTTTTTTGCGATAGCCGCTACTTTAGTCCGTCAACTGGGATTGATGTTGCCCGCTGCTTTTCTATTGACTTACGCTATTCGGGCTTTAATTTATCCACAATATCGCCAATTTAAAGACTTAATAATTGCTATAGCGCCTTTAATTACAGGGATATTGGCTTATGTTTTATATTTAGAATGGTTTGCGACCGTACAGGATTTACCTGATAATTATGACGATATTTCACGTCTAACGAAGCGTTTGAATAAAGATTTTTGGTTGGGCACTATGCAGCGAATAGGTTTGTTAGTGAGTTATATAGGTCTGTTTTTATTACCTGTGATATTAGTGACAAGTCGATTTAAATTTTGGAAAAATGAAGAAGGAGAACGCTTTGCATTGACGATATTGCAAAGGAAAATAGTGATAGGTTTGGTGCTATTTTTAATAGCTTGTCTCGGTGTAGGGGTAGCGCATGTCTTCTGGGGAAATATCTTTAACGGTATTGCATTAGGACCAACATTACTAAAGGACGGACAGCATTTTTCTAACATTCCTAAATTTACTCCAAACCAAGAACTGGTGGTGAAAGCTATGTTTTTCGGAGGAGGAATTTTACTTGCATTTAGCATTATACCTGTATTGTTTAAGAGTTTTAAAAAAGAAAATCTACAATGTATATCTGCTCTTTTTGGGGCAATGAACATTCTTATTTATGGCGGATTTTTAATGCTAGAAACTTTGTTTTTTGACCGTTATCTTATCCAATTATTTCCTTTTGTTTTGATATTAATATTTACTGTCAATAAAAAGAGGCATCAAAAGTATTCAACTTGGGCTTTGATTGCTTTATTGGTGATGAGCCTTTATTCCATTGGTGGAACGCACGATTATCTAGCTTGGCATCGAGCAAAGAAAGAAGCACTAGAACATCTGACACAAGAAATGAAAATTCCCATAAATCAAATCGACGGAGGATTTGAATTTAACGGTTGGCACCGCATACCAGGACAAAAGAAATGGGTAGGAGGAAAGAGCCCTTGGTGGATTGAAAACGACTACTACGCAGTTACTTTTGGAGATGTCAAAGGCTATAAACGCGTCAAAGCATTTCCTTTTAAACGTTGGTTGCCGCCATTGCAGGATAGTGTTTTTGTGATGGAAGTGAAGTATAGATAATTGGGAAGTACGAGGTACGAATTACGAAGTACGACTGCTCTGACTTGGGCTAAACTTGGTGTGATGATTTTTTTAAAAAAAGTGGGTCTATATTTTGTATTTGACAAAGTATAGACCCACTTTTTCGTAATTCGTAATTCGTAATTCGTAATTCGTAATTCGTAATTCGTAATTCGTAATTCGTAATTCGTAATTCGTAATTCGTAATTCGTAATTCGTAATTCGTAATTCGTAATTACTTCACTCTCACCCTCGGGTCCGCCCAAGCATACAAAACATCCGCGACCAATATTCCAATCATTGTCAATATCGCACCTAACATCAGCACGGTGAATACAACATTCCAATCTTGCGAAATGAGCGCATCAAAGGCTAACTTTCCCATGCCAGGAATGTTGAAAATAATCTCTAATACAACAGAACCAGCTAATATTTCAGGGAAGATAGATGTGAATAAGGTAATAATAGGGAAGAGAGAATTGCGGAAAGCGTGTTTATTAATAACTTGACTTTCTGGTAATCCTTTTGCGCGTGCAGTGCGGATAAAGTCTTTTTTCAAAACATCCGTCATCCCTCCGCGCATTTGGCGAGATAAGAAAGCTAAAGCAGGATAAGTTAAACAAAACACAGGGAGGACTAAATGACTCGCTCGCTCCCAAAATCGTGTCCAAAAAGGAGCACTTGCCCCAGAGTCTCCCAAGCCAACCCCTGGAAATATTTGCATGCCATACTCTGGCGTCGCAAAGAAAATCAAAGTCATTGTTCCTATCCAAAAAACAGGTAAAGAATAGAGGACAAATAAAACAATGGATACCACTTTGTCAAATCGAGAATCTCGCTTAATTGCAGACTGGATGCCTAAAGGAATAGCAATTAAATAGCCTAAAATAATAGCACAAATATTCATCAATAAAGTCCAAAAAATAGCATCACTTATTTTATCTACCACTGGTCGTTTGTCCACACAGGAGATACCAAAATCACCGCTCAAAAAGTTTGTTATCCAATGGTGATATTGATTGTCATATCCATACCATTTAAAATCAGGGATATATAATTTTTGAGTAGTCGCATTTGCTTTTACTGCTGCAAAACTTGAAATGAGTAAATCTACCTCATTGCTGACTTTTAAATTTAAAACAGAATCACGTTGAGTGGATTCCTGTAGCCCTTTCAGTCGCCCTTCAATAACGTTTTCCTTATAAGCTAAAGGTAACTGGCGCAACTCTCGCAAAGTTTGGATTTTATTGTTTTCATCTGTAGCAAATGCTACGCTAAGAAGAGCAAATTCTGTCGTTTTTAGTTGCTTGAAATAAGACTCAATTTTAGACCAATTGCCATACTGTGCAATGAGTTTCTCTGCTGTTTCTCGTTTTGACTTTCTGGCGATTTTGTATAAAGTATCTGGATACGCTTGAGCGGCAAAAGAACAGTAAAAAGGAGGGAGATGCACCCCTAAATCTTTGGCTCTTTCTTTATATAGTTTCTCTGCATACTCATAATTATAACGACTGTCTACCTCGCCGCTAGGGTCAAAGCAATTGTCTACAGGGTCGCCATTGGGTAGGCGACTAAGTCCAAAGGCTATTAGACTGACAATCAATAGCGTAGGAATAAAAATGAGAATGCGCTTAACTAAGAAAGTGAGCATAAATTACTAAAAAACGAGAGAGGAATGCGTACTTCCTCTCTCGCTACAGGTAAATGTTACTTGTTTATTTTACGTCGGCAAATTGCAACGAAGGTGCATGAATAAATGGTTTGAGACTGTAGCCTTTTCCTTTTAAACGTTTACTGATGACCATTTTATTTTTAGGCGAAAATAAAAAAATCTTAGTTTGCTCCTCGTATAGAATTTCTTGAAACCTCTTATAAAGAGGTAATCGACCTTCTTCCGTTAGAGTAACTCTGATTTCTTCTAAAATTTTATCAGACTCTGCATTTCCAAAACCTGAGCGATTCAATCCTGTAGGATTATCCGCCGAGGTATGATATACTGGATAGTAATCTGGAGGAGTTGGTCCTCCAACAAGAGCAGAACTAGAAATCTCGTAATCTCGTTTGTTTAATCTCGGTCTGATAGAGTTGAAATCTACGACTTCTGTTTCTAGTACTATTCCCGCATCTTGAAAAGAACTAGTTAGATAAGCACTTAAGTCTTTTGAAAAATTAGTTGTTGAACCCATATTTTTCAATATGAATTCTACTCTTTTTCCATCTATTTCTTTATCCAAAATCCCATTCTCATCACTATCTGTCCAGCCAGCTTCGGCTAATAGAGCTTTGGCTTTTTCTAGATTATATTCTATTTGCTTGAGGTCTTGATTAAAAAAGGGAGCTAAAGGAGAAACTGGACTCGGTTGAGCTGTAGCCATACCATTATAAATATTTGCAACAATGGCACTTACATCCGTTAGATGAGCTAATGCTCTTCTGGTACGCTTGTCACTAAGCTTAGGAGACTGTGTATTGAGATAAATAAAGTAATAATTAAAACCTTGAGGAGTGAAAAAATTAAACCTATCTTTTAAAGTTTCATTTTCACGAAGAGCCATGAAATCTTGAACATTTAACCCAAAAGCAGCGTCAATATCTTCATTTTTTAATGAAACGACCAAGGCTGTTTGGTCTGGTAGAATGCGGTAAAACAGCGTATCTGGATTTGCCTCAAACTGGTAACTTTGCCCTTTGTATTTGTCACCCCACCAATCTTTTTTCTTAGATAGAATAACACGTTGACCTGTTTCCCACTCTTCAAATTGGTAAGGACCACTACCTACCAATGTTTCTCTACTAAACTTAGGAGAATTAAATTCTTCCGCAAAAGCAAGCAACTGAGGATTGTTTTTCGCTAAATCTTCTGCTTTTTCTTTATCAATTAAATCTGCTAAAGTGAAATCACGTAATACCTTTTTTGAATCGTAAATATACTCTGGCATTACTCGAATAATTCCTGCAGCTTCTTCACCTAAAAAATATTTTTGACCCAAAGTGACCGTTACAATCTTAGGATTATCAGCGTCTGTTTTTATCTCTCTAAAATCTGCGAAATATGGTGCATAATGTTTTGAGTTAACCTTAGGAGCATAGACGACCTTTACCGAAAATTCAACATCTTTTCCCGTAACAGGACTTCCGTCGTCCCAAACAGCACCTTCTTTTATCTGAAAAGTATAGCTTACACCTCCTGCATATTTTCCCTCTGTTATTTCTTTTACTATGGGCTTAGATTGTGCTAAGACAGGAATACTTTCGTAAGTATCCAAATCGACATCCATGAGCGGCTGGATGGTATTGTTATAAATAATCTCTGGATATGGTGCACGCGTAGAGATAGGATTTAAAGTCTTCAACTGTGTCGGCAATCCCATATACACAGTTTTACTTCCTGCGTTTTTGAATTGAACAGTATTCTTTTCTGACACAGTACTTGGGTCAGTTCTACAACTAGCTAAGAGTAAGGTGCAGAGTAAAAATAAAGATACGGTTTTCGAAATAAAATTTATGCTCATTATCTGATATTTATTGAAGGGAAGGTTACGAAACTCAAAAATAGGTATTTTGTATTTCATATTTTAATTTTTGAGATAAAAGAGAAGCTATTGCAGAAGGCTGACACATTTTTTTCTTAACACATGGGTAGTCGTAAATATTCCAATGTTAACATAATATTAATTTTTTGTCTAGAGGCGAAGAGACTTTGATGCTAAACAGTACGTATACGAGCTTATTTTGCGCAATTTTGATGTTTATTGGTATATTCT
The DNA here is from genome assembly GCA_937923465.1 of uncultured Saprospiraceae bacterium. Classification (GTDB taxonomy): domain Bacteria; phylum Bacteroidota; class Bacteroidia; order Chitinophagales; family Saprospiraceae; genus JAHDCG01. The sequence goes on along the minus strand of CALDUB010000404.1, from coordinate 17,009 downwards.
ATTGTAATTTGATGGAATGGAATTATATTTGTCCTATCATTTAGTGTTACAACAACAATAAATATTCCCATTATAAACCTAAAGAAGTTTTCATAACAGTCGGGTGATTTCAGCCTTCAGGGGCAATTTATTTGCCCCGAAGGTTTTCACAGATTATTATTAATAAAAAGCGCATCAGATTAATATCTGATGCGCTTTTTGATTCTACAGAGTGACGTTTTTTGGCATCTTTAGAAGATTTATCAAATAATCCAAAATAATAATCCTGCCATTAACAATAAAATTAGATTTTTACACAAGTCAAAGCGCTTTTTTACGTTCTGTCAAGGGTTTTTGTTAAACTGGCAGAATTTTAGACTTTTGTATTTGTAGAATAAATTGTACTTATTAGACAGATGCTAAAATTATTACTTAGGTTTTGAGTAATAATTTAATTAAACCGATGAACATGAGATATTTTAATCTTTTATTTTTTTTACTTTTTGTTGCAACGATTTCTTGTGCGCAAGGAGATGCAGACCTTGAAAGGTCTTTCATTCCGAGAGATTTATTAATGCAGGACGCTGATATTTTTCAAGTGAAAGTTTCAACAGACGGCGAGAGGGTATATTATCGTCGCGAGGGAGGTAGTGATACACTGTATTATCAAGAACCAGCGTCTTCTACTTTAGAAAAATATATTGTTTTCCCTGAGAATATTAAATCTTACGCTCCTACATATAATAATGGAGTAATTGCGACGGCACAAAGTAAAGAGTCTGCAAAGGTCTTTTTTGCACAAGGCTCTTCTGTTAAAGATGTAACACCTTTTGAAGCTAAAGGCGTAGAAATATTGGCATTCTCACGCCGATTGAATTCTCGTGTTGCTATGAAGTTCGAGAGTGATGATATAGGACAACAAGGTGTTTGGTTGGTAGATGTAGCAGGACAAAAGCCACGTAAAATAGGCTTGTTGGGTGATATGAATAAATGGTACTTTGACGGTTTATTTCAAGTCAAAGCAGGTACAAAAAAGAATGATAGCGGAGGTATTTCTCTTTACCGTAAGTCTAAGGGTGTTTGGACTTTGATATGCGAAAACGCGCCAGATGTAGGACGTTTTATTGGTGGATATCAGAAAATTGTCTCTGTGAGCGAAGACGGTAGTAAAATTTACTATACAGATAACTCGACAACGGATAAGGCAATTTTGAAATCTATTGAGACGGACTCTGGCAAAGAAGAAGAATTGGCAAAAGATGAATTGACCGATTTATTAGCTATTACTGCCTTGGTCAACTCTGCTGGCGAGCCTCAGATGATTTTAGGTTCTTATGCAGATGCACGCCGCTCTTACTTAGACAAGGCAACAGAGAGTGACATGCTTTGGTTAGAAAAAGAAATGCGTGGCAGTCCAAGCGTCTCAGAGCAAAGTGAAGATGAGAATATCTGGATAGTAAAAGAATTAACTGGAGGACCTACGGTGTACTACTTTTTCAATAGAAAGGATAAAAAACTAACGCGCCTTTTCTCTGCTAATGAAGCTCTTGCTGAATACAAAATGGCAGAGAGAACTCGTTTTACAGTACGTACGCGAGACGCCATGAAATTACCTGTGCATTTATATATTCCTGCTGGGTCGGATGAAAATGGAGATGGTTATCCAGACCGTGCTTTACCAACAATAATTTTTGTACATGGTGGACCTTGGAAAGGTGTGATGCACTGGAATAACTGGTCATTGACGCGTAATTTTCAGTTGTTAGCTGACCGAGGTTATGCTGTCTTGAATGTTGAATTTAGAGGTTCGGGAGGATTAGGAAAAGCGTTTACTGATGCAGGGGATAAGCAATGGGGCGGTAAAATGCGCTTAGATTTAGTTGATATCTCTCGTTGGGCACAAAAAGAAGGAATCGCTATTGAGGACAAAGTTGGAATTTGGGGCTACTCTTATGGAGGTTATGCAGCTATGGCGGGTGCTACCTTGTCTGCTGGCGAATTTGCTTGCCATATCTCAATGGTAGGTGTTTCAGATTTATCTAAATATCTAGAAAATAAAGGTGGTTCAGAACTTTGGACGGAGCGCGTAGGAAATCCAGATACGCAAGAAGGAAAAGCTATTTTGAAAAAAGCATCGCCTATTAACTATGTTGACAAGGTAGAAGCGCCAATTTTATTAGTTTCTGGCGGACAAGATACGCGTGTACCTGCGGAGGAACAGTCTGGTAAATTTGCCAATGCTTTAGCTGATGCAGAGAAAGATGTCCTTTATTTAGACTATCCAGAGGAAGGGCATAATTTTGCCCAATCAGGAACTTGGGTGTCTTTTTGGGCAATCGCAGAGCAGTTTTTAGCAAAGAGCTTAGGAGGCGAATTTGCTCCTGTTAATGAAGATATGGATAAAGGATTTTATGATGTGATAGTAGGAGAGGACTTCATTGACGGAATGGAATAATTTTACTGTCTATGCATGTTTGTAAAAATAATCCCGTTTTCGTGTCAAACGAAAACGGGATTTCTTTTTTAGTCAAAATGAGATAATACAACTTTAGTTTTTATCTTTGGGAAGTAAACTCTTCAAAACTAGTCACTTCCGATAAGTATTTTTCCTCAATCAACAAAAAAGTTAGGTATCCGTAACGCTTCATTAAAGCTGTACACAAACAGGCTGTCAACTCGGCTAAACAGCGGTATTTTTTTGCATTACCTGTATTCCGCAATTACTATCGACCTGATGAAAACCTTGAAGTGCTTCGGATACCTTTTTCTACCCCGCTAATTCACTAACGAGGCTGACGACTCCTTGTATAATAAACTGGATACCAATTGCCATAACTAAAAAGCCCATAATCCGAGAAAGAGCTTTTAAGCCAGCAACTCCCATGACACGATAAAGCATTGGTGAAGCACGCAAAATAAGGTAAATGGATAGACCCAAAACCAAAACTGCTACGATAATGACACCACGCGCACTCCATTCAGGATTTTCAGAATACATACCAATCAATAAAGAAATCGAACCTGGTCCAGATAACATAGGCATTGCCAGAGGAGCAAAAGAGATGTCTTCTTTCGTCATCGCTTCGTCTTTTACCTTGTCGTTGATAGCACGACTTTCTCCAAATTTACCTTCCAAAAGGGCATATCCAGAAGAGAGAATAATCAAACCACCTGCGATACGCACAGCGTTTAAAGTGATTCCAAAGAAACTTAAAATATAAGTTCCTGCAAGGAAGAAAGCCAACATCAAAGCAATGAACCAAAATGCAGTATTTCGTGCAGTATCGTTGCGTTCTTGTTTTGTATAGTCGGGGGTCATCGCTAAAAATAACGGAATAGCACCTGGCGGGTCAACTACAGAGAAGAGTGCCGCTAAAACTGTTACAAACAATTCCAACATAAATTATTTTTTTGAAGATAAATCACGTTTATTTAAGAATTTATCTTGTTACTTAATCAGTATTTCATGCAAAAAAAATAGCATCCCCAAGAGGACACTTTTAAACATATTTACCCCTATGAGTAAAACATGTATTTAGAATAATATTTTGCAAAGGTACATAATAAGTATGGTAAACGATTTATGTTTTGGAATAGTTCCCTGAAAACAAAAAAAAATGTGGGAATTGAAATTAAAAAATATTCGAGAGTTATAGTCCTACTTATTACTTGCTTTTACCAATTGGTAAAAGCCTTATTAAACACATCAGTCGTAATTTGCTCGAAAATTTCCTCAACCAATACATCCTGAATATCTAAGAGATTTTGGTCAGAAGGATATTCTACTTGATGACTAAAAGTTTGGTTAAACTCATTTTCTATAAATTTATCCTGCTTATATTTTGCTTCTATTTTTACGTAAATTTTGAGCTGTTGGAGGGCTGTTTGCTCGTCAGGCGTGGGTGCTAGGGGAGTGGTCTCAAATTTAGAAATAAAACCAGAAAACTCAACATCCGCTACCTCATTACCCGAAGTCTCCTTGAGGCGACTTTCATTTCTAATTCTATCTTTTAAGGCTAAAGTGAATTGCTGTGCCAAACCAGGAGAAGCTTCCAAGGCGCGATTATCAAAATCTTCTACATTAAATGTGAACACCTCTGGCGGAATGCTAATACCTCGAAAAGAATAGCAAGAACTTGCTAAGAATAGGACTGCGAAAAGGATTAATAAATTGACAGAGAAAAATGGTTGACGGTTACGCATGATGTGAATTTTGAGCTGAAGTGAAAGTCGTCTTTTGAAACGAATAAAAAAGGCAGATAGTTGCTCTATTAACTTTGCTTTGGCTTAATTAACCAGAATAGGTACCGTCCACCGTCAAGCGAAGCGACCGTCTATCGTCCACCGTTATATTTCGTACTCCTTAATCTTCCGATACAAAGTCCGTTCAGAAATCCCCAAATCATCTGCTGCTTCCTTACGACGATTGTTGTGCTTTTTGAGGGCTTTTCGAATGAGATTCTTTTCCATTTCCTCTAGAGAAAGACTGTCTTCGACAACTTCTGCTTGATGATAACTGTCTTGATTTGTTTCATCAATAATAACAGGACGGCTATTAGGGAAATCAAAATTTGGTTTGTTATAGTCACTCTGAGGACTTGTAAATTCGTCTCTTGAGTAAGATGGAATATTACGCTCTGGATAATAGTTACTACTGGTTCCGCGCTCTGAAGGCAGAGCAGGTAATTTGGAAACCTGCGTGTCAGTAGGTACAGACAAATCGTTATTTTGAATCAAACCGTAAACCAAGCCTTTCAAATCTCGCACGTCCTTTTTCATTTCAAAAAGGAGCTTATACAAGATTTCGCGTTCCTCAAAATTACTGCCTGCGCTATTGTTGCCAGAAGACATGGCTGGTAGATTACGTTTACCAATATTTGGCAAATAATCCATTAAATCTTGGGCAGTCACGTTTCGTTCCTCAGAGAGGACAGAAATTTGCTCTGCAATATTTTTAAGCTCACGGATGTTTCCGGGCCACTCATAGTTACTTAGTAGTAACTGCGCGCGTTCATCCAAATTAATTGGTTTCATACGATTACGCTCCGCAAAATCTACCGTGAAATATCTAAATAACTTGTAAATATCTTCTGGTCGTTCCCGCAAGGCTGGCACATCAATCGGCACTGTATTCAAACGATAGTACAAATCCTGACGGAATTTACCCGTTCGCATTTTTTCTTCTAAATCTACATTTGTTGCCGCTATTACGCGCACATCAGTTTTCATCACCTTTGACGAACCGACTTTTACATATTCCCCATTTTCCAGTATCCTCAATAAATACGCCTGAGTATCCAATGGCATTTCACCAATCTCATCTAAGAAAATAGTTCCAGTATTAACTGTCTCAAAATATCCTTTACGTTCTGTAGATGCACCCGTAAAAGCGCCCTTTTCGTGACCGAAAAGCTCAGAATTAATCGTACCCGCAGGAATTGCGCCACAGTTTATTGCAAAGAAATTATTATGCTTTCGAGCAGAAAGAGAATGGATAATCTTAGAAAAAACCTCTTTACCAACACCACTTTCGCCGTTTATCATCACTGATAAATCACTACCTGCAACAGCTACAGCTTTATGCAATGCCCTATCCAATAACTCGGAAGAACCAATGATACCGAAACGTTGCTTTATGGATTGGAGGTTTGTTGCCATTTATTGTGTAGTTTTTTGTTAAAACAGTTGGAGTGTTTAATGATGTAGACCTCAAGATTTTATTATTCATCAGGTGACTCAAAGTCACCTGATGAATAATAAATGCCGATTCTAAACCATAGAGCCTTTAAGTGTAGCACTTGAAGCTTCTGCAATTTTGACCTCACAATATTCCCCAGGCTTCAAAGTAGAACCATTTTTAGGGAAAATAACCATTTTGTTCTGTGAATTACGACCTTTGAAATCTTGGTCAGAACGCTTACTATCTCCTTCGATTAAGACTTTGAAAGTCTTTCCGATGTCATTTTGATTCTGCTTGTGCGAAATCTGATTTTGCAAACGAATAACTTCTGTCAGACGACGCTTTTTGACCTCTAAAGGAATATCATCTTCATATTTGCGAGCTGCCAAAGTACCAGGACGCTCTGAATAAAAGAACATATAAGACATCGAGTAGTTCGCAAATTCGATGATACTTAAAGTATCTTGGTGTTCTTCTTCCGTTTCTGTACAAAAGCCAGTGATGATATCAGAAGAAATCGCACAATCTGGCATAATGCGGTAAATCGCTTCGACACGATTTTTATACCATTCCCGCGTATAAGTACGGTTCATCAATTCGAGAACGCGTGTATTTCCTGACTGAACAGGTAAGTGAATATATTTACAGATATTTTCGTACTTCGCCATGGTATGCAAGACCTCATCCGTAATATCTTTCGGGTGAGAAGTCGAGAAACGAATACGTAAATCAGGATGTACTTTTGCCGTTAACTCTAAAAGATTAGCAAAGTTGACTACTTCTTTATTTTCAGGATTTTCCCATTTGTAGCTATCTACATTTTGCCCCAAAAGAGTCACCTCACGATAACCTTTTTCATACAAATCCGTCGCTTCAGCAATGATACTAAAGGTATCACGTGAACGCTCCCGACCACGCGTAAATGGCACTACACAAAAAGAACACATATTATCACAACCCCGCATGATTGAAATAAATGCCGTAATCCCATTCGAATGCAAACGCATCGGAGAGATATTCGCGTAAGTTTCCTCGCGAGACAAAACAACATTCACACCCTTATCACCTTCATCTATCGTTGATACCAATCCTGGCAAATCACGATAAGCATCTGGACCAACCACTAAATCAACCAACTTCTCTTCATCCAATAATTTCGCTTTCAAACGTTCCGCCATACATCCCAAAACTCCAATCTTAACCCCTGGACGCGCTTCTTTTTGCTTATTAAAAATCTTCAAACGCTTACGCACCGTATCTTCCGCCTTTTCGCGAATAGAACAAGTATTGATAAGTATCAAATCACTCTCCTCCATGATTTTCGTTGGCGCAAATCCTACTTCCGATAAAACAGAAGCCACGATTTCACTATCTGAAAAATTCATCTGACAGCCATAAGACTCAATATAAAAACGGCGTGTGCCTGCTGGATAAACTTCTGGACCAGCCGTTTTCGGATTGAAAAAGACTTCGCCTTGCTGCTCTTCCTTGATTACTTTTATCCCTTCTAAAGTTGGGTTATTGTTGTACATGATATTGGATTGGTGGTCAAAAAATCGTTATTCTCCGTATATAGCGGACGGCTCATTGATGCCACTTTTAATGATGTTGGATGTTATATTTTGGACTTTAGATGTCCGTCTTTATCCAAAAAGTCCGCAAAGATAGGGAATTTTTGGATTTGATGTGACATTTTGTCAGGAGAAGAGATTTTTTATCAAAGAGAAGCCTTTAGGCTTTGCTTTGTCATTCCGAAGCGCAGCGAGGAATCTGGGTAATAATAGAGAACTGTTCTTGCCTTTCATACCCAGATTCCTCCCTCTGGTCGAAATGACAAATAAAATTCTAATGAATTTTATTTGGTAAAAGGAAAACCGAAATTATACTCTAAAAAATCCCATTTTGGATTCACTTCATTAATCAAAGCATCTTTTTTTCACCTACGCCAACCTTTGATTTCTTTCTCCCGCGCGATAGCATTCAGCACATATTTGTGCTCTTCAAAGTAGACCAGATGATAGCAATGATAACGTGCTGTGAATTTTCGAAAGTCTTGTTCCATGTGAGCGTCGGTATGTTCTTGTGTAGGCGGCGGAAGAGATTGTTGGTCATACCTGTGTAGAGGACAGTTTTTTTGGGTTCGTGAGCATGTACACGAAATAGTTGTGTTGTTTGGGCATAATGAGGGAGTGTTTATGTAGTAATGCCCGTAAATATAGTGTTTTTTGTCAAGAAGAAAAATAAATTTTTCTTCTTGACATTCCGAGTGCAGCGAGGAATCTGGGTAGGAGAGTAAGAATCGCTCTCTACCTTCACCCAGATTCCTCCCTACGGTCGGAATGACAAAGAAAGCCTAAAGGCTTGTCTTTGATAAAAAAGAACTAATCACACCCCAAATCCACAATAGAAACCGCATCCGCATTCGGAAAACAATTTCCCGAAGGCAAACTCTCAGGCGCATATCTCGCCAAGTCAGGGTCACGCAATCCAGTCGTCAAAAATGCCTCTAAATCATCCAATTCCTCATCTGTCAAACCTAAAGGAACAAACTGTTCAGCCAATTGACTTTCAGGCACTTCTGGATTTTGAGAGATAGCATTATTCTTATATTCCAATACCGCCCGAAGGCTGAAAAAACTACTTCCATGACCATAGAAAGGGGAGTCTGCTAGATTATATAATTGAGGAACTTTAAATTTATAGTTGTCCTCAGGATTCGCAGTGAAACCACCACGTCCACGATTTTCTGGCGCATCAACGGGTGTTTTGAAAACAGGTAATTCTGATGCAAATAAATCTAACATTCCTAAGCCATAAAAAGCTAAACTATTCAAGCCTGGTCCATTGTGACAAGTACCACATTTTCCTTTATCAAAAAATACCATTGCGCCGCGTTTTTCTTGGTCGGTCATGGCGCTCTCATTTCCTTTTAGATAGAGTTGGAAAGGGGCTTGATTGGACAACATGGTACGCTCATAAGCTGCAATGGCTAAACCTGCATATTCATCTGTATAGCGTTCGGCTTCCTCGATTTGTGGGAATGCTGCAGCGAATAATTCTTGATAATCATTATTCAAAATAAAATCTTCTTCGATAGCTTGCTTGTGTACATCTATGGCTGCAATTGCTTGCACTTCGACACCCGAATAGCCCAGATTGTTATTCTCACGTACATCGCCGACCCATGCATAATCTGTCGCTTGATTAATTCCTAATGCCCCAAATTGCCCATTCCATAACATCACTTCTTGGAATGCTGTATTGATAACTGAAGGTGTCCGAATTGGCTGTGCATCCAAGTTGAAAACCTGATAATCTGGGGAGATTTCACGTTCTTGACCATTATTACCTATACCGATACCTCCCTCTCCAATACCTTGGTGTCTGCCCGCCTGAAAACCTGCGGCTGCAAAGTGACAAGATGCACACGAATAAGTACCAGTACCTTGTTCGTCACGCGGGTCGAGTGCCAAGCCTGTCTCGTGAAAAAGTAATTTTCCTAGTGTAATTTTCTCTTCTGTTAATGGATTACGGGGGTCTTGTGGAATAGCCGCAAAATCGTTGCTCTGTGGTTGTATAAAATGCGATTTGTCACCTGTGTCAGAGGCGGTATTAAGCACTTTGACGAGTTCTTGGTCTAAGGTTGGCACTGAAATGACAGGCGTTTCATCAGGTTCAGGTTTACAAGCCGAAAAACCAATGACGATAAGTAATAGGAAAGCTGTTAATTTTTGCATTTTTATTTTTTTGGTCGTAAGGAACTTGGAAATTAATAAGCTACGTAAAATGACGCAACTATTTTTCTTTTAACGAGGCGTGAAGAAGGATAATTGTTGATACTTTGACCGATGAACAACGCAGTTAAAAGGAAAAAGAGCAAGTCAGATGCGTAGGTTATTATTTTCTAAGTCCCTAAATTAAAATTGCTACTGAAATTGAAGTCTGACTGACAATGCAATTTTTCTACAGCAAATTTAATCGAAAATTCTGTATTTTTGAATATGAAAAAGATATTTACTTGTAGTTTGATATTTGTAATGATAGTTGTGGGACGAGGACAGGATTATATCCCAATGCTAAATGTCGATGCCTGTTGGGGACGAAAGTATGTTGATAATATCTCCATACCTCCAATTGTAGAAGACCGAGGGCTTTATTATATTTTTTCAAATGTTACAGAGGTCATTTCAGGAATAGAATATACGAGTCTCTTTGAGGAGTATGACCCCGTAGCGGTAAATGCACCTATTGGATATTTACGGGAAGATATAGTATCTCAACAAGTATTTTATTTAAACCTCGACGAGGAATTCTCGTGGTTAAATTGTGACGGAGAAGAAATATTACTCTATGATTTCTCCGCAGAACTTGGTGATACTGTATATCATTGTCCTAACTCAAATTTATACTATGTTGTACAAAGTGTCGTGATAACAGAAGAATATAGTAATCCCGAGATTGATTTCTCTGGTTTTGGAGGCGGAAGAGTATATGAAGTCTTTTCTTCGGAATTTAATTTTTCTACTATTTATGAAGGAGTAGGTAGTAATATCGCACCTATTCATTCGCCTTATAATGTATCTGTACCAGGCAATGAAATATTGGCTAATTATACTTTTGGATGCGCATTTATTCTTGATACAAATGATTACGCTGATATGGAAGTGATAATATATCCTAATCCGATTAAGAATGTATTAAATATTGAACTTGGAGAAGAAGATATAGTCGTCGAAATAAGAATTTATGACGTATCTGGTCAAATTCAAATGATTGATAAAACTATTGAACGTAATTATACTACTAGGGTAGGGCATCTTACTAGTGGACTTTACTTTATCACAGGTTATAGTAAAGATGGAAAAGAAATATTCAATCGGAAATTTGTAAAAATGAATTAAAAAGAAAAGCCGCCAATTTCCATAAGGAAAGAGGCGGCTTATGCTTCTTCAGTCGAAATAATCTTTAGATTATTATTTAGGGCTGGGTTGTCTCAAAAATTAGCAGTAACCTAGGTCACCGTCGTCAGTATAAATTTCTTCTCTTCTGACTTGGGTTTTCATGGTTGACGCTGCTGCACTTTCTGAGATGCGACGTAATTTAAGGGCACGTCGTCTTACGTTTAAATAATGCAAAATACGCTTCATGGTGATTTACTCCTTTAGAAAATTAATAAATAGTGTTTGTTCAAATACTTGTAAAAATCAGAATTTTCGTTCTAATCAGGAGGTTGTTATCAGTTGTGTGGAATACCAAGATTTTTAGAAAACCTTTTGAATAATATGTGGGTAACACATTAAAAGTTCACTAAAATTTGCAATTTCTTTAAAAAAGATTCCCTTTTTTCTGTTATTGCCTGCCTCTTGTTAACAAAGAGTCTTTTTCCCTCTTATTCCACAAAATTATAACGGGTTAAACTCTAAAAACGCTGCGTTTTTTTTCAAAAAAATATAAATAAATTCATAAAAAAATCTCCACGCCTCAACAAAGTAGAGACGGAGAGATTTTTTTCGGACTTCTTACCTAAGCAAGTCGTTTAATTCAGTAAGCTAAAATACACCTATTAGACTGTAAATCTATAACTTAGGATATTTAGCACGGTCTGCTTTTGCTGCTTCAATTGTCACTTCTTGACCTTTGATTTCTGTCTTCTTTTCTTCTTGACTTTTTTCATTTTCTTCTATCATCGCTTCGGTTTTTGCAATCAATGCTTTTGCCTCTTCGATGTCCTTCAATCCGTCTTCTTTTTCTTTGACCATTTTATCCAAGTCTTTGTTCATATCCTTGAGTGTACCTTCTTCCATTTTCAATACACTCTCTGCACGTTCTGCGCCAATACGAAGACTTGTTTGGTCAATCATATTTTTTACAGCAACAGTTTGACTTGGGTGTTCTGCTACATTTAAAAATGCACCACCAAGGTCATACCATACAGAAAGAATAGTGTTGTTATCTGTTTCATCTTTAGCAACTGTTGCATAGACATCTACAGTGTTTGTACTTAGGTCTTTCATTTTTACATCATCAGCAAAAAGTTCTTTCGCTTTATTCTTCTTCACCTTACCTTTGTAAGACTTTATGGTTTTTGTCCATTGGTTTTCTACCGTCTTCACATCTGTTCCTTCATACTTTACTGTAAAGGCGCTTTTAGAACCCATGCTCATCATTTTTTCGGACTTGTCTATCTTAGGAATGATTTGGCCGTTTAGGGTATTGCTTGCCAAAAAGGCACAAATAAGTACGAAAAGAGTAGTTTGAAAATTTTTCATCAGTATTGGATTTTTATTTATAACCAAAAATCAATAAGAATTCTTTCGGATTGATTTGGTATTGAAACGATAAAACAATAAATTAATATTATTGTTGGGTCGCAATATAAAGACGTGCGACTAATAATTGGTCACACTTTTACTTTATTTTCTTGTCATTTCTTGTATGCGCGATTGAATTCTTAGGTTAAAATAGTGTATTCAGTTTTTTTTCATAATAAGAATGCACTGAGTTAAGATTTTTTGTACCTTTGCGCTCCGTTTGTAAAACTAGACCTTTTTTGTCTGCTCAAAGTCATTTACTATATTGATAAATGAGTAAGTCTAAAAATCGACTACATTTGTTTTTCAGACACTTGAAAGAAGGATATTCTAAAACAAATACTATTTTTATAGTGTTCTTAAATTTCAATATCCAATTTTCATATTTTTTAGAAAGCCCATGGTCGGATATCCCGACGTAATGGGTATTGGTTAAACCAAAGAAATTTCAATAAACAATGGCAGTAAAAATTCGCCTACAAAGAAGAGGACGTAAGAAGTCTCCTTTTTACCACATAGTAATCGCTGACGCTCGCGCACCTCGTGACGGACGTTTCATCGAAAAAATCGGAACATACAATCCGATGACTAAGCCTGCAACTATCGAGTTGAACAACGAACGTGCTTTTGCATGGTTAAAAGACGGTGCTCAACCAACGGATACTGCTCGCGCAATTCTTCGCTTTAAAGGCGTAATGTACATGAAGCACCTACAACGTGGTGTAGATAAAGGTGCATTGTCCCAAGAACAAGCAGATGACAAATTGAAAGCATGGATGGCTGACAAAGATGCTAAAGTTCAGGCACGTTTCGACGAGTCTGCTGCTGAGAAAAAAGCATTCTACGAAGCATTAGCTGGTAAAACTCCTGCTAAGAAAGCTCCACCTGTTGTTGAAACAGTTGCTGTTGCAACTGAAACACCAGCAGAAGATGCTGCTCCAGCTGAGCCAGAAAGCGAAACTTCTGCATTGGATGCAGCAGTGGAAGCTGTGGCTGCTGACCCTAAGGCAGATGACGCTGCTTAGGAAGCACAAAATTGAAACATGGTTTCAATGCTAAAATAAAAAGAGTAGGCTGCTCATAAGAGAGCAGCCTATTTTTTATGAACTATGACAATTGTTTAATGTCAATAAAAAAGGAGTTGATTTTTTCTTATTGAAACTTTTTTAAAAAAAGTCAAGAATTTTGAAACCCTTATAGACTTGTCTATGTTGTAGTTGTCAAAGAAGCGAAGTACTAAACTTTTAAGAAAAAAAGATTTTTTAAAAAAAGTTACAATAATAGTTGGTAGATAAAATATTGCTTGTATCTTTGCGTCGCTTTAGGAAAAAGGGTTTTACTTTAAGAAACTTTTTCAATAGGATTCCGTAGCTCAGCTGGTAGAGCACTTGACTTTTAATCAAGGGGTCCTGGGTTCGAACCCCAGCGGGATCACAGCTTTAAAAGCCTCATCGATTAATTTCGTTGAGGCTTTTTTGTGTTTAAAATCCAATGAAACTTACTTCTCTTAATTTTGTTAGCAAGACTGAGATTTAACTCACTTTTTTAATCTCGATAATCTTAAAAGCCACATTTCATGTTCAGGTCCCGTGAAACTTTTCTTATGTTCCAATTTGCATTTTACCTCTTCCTAGATATTTATACTTTTTTTGGTTTGCGCTCTCTATTTTCTAAGCAACGAACAAAAAATATCTTCTCTGCTATTTACGTAGCGTTGAGTGTTTATGTTTTTTATTGCTTTTGGGCGGTGCTACAAGTTATGCGTAGTGGTAATGTATTTAGCGATACTTCTGCGAATTGGGAATTGGGGATTATGTTTACAGCTGTTGTCTCCAAACTTGTCTTCAGTATTTTCATGTCTGTACATGACGGCGGACGCTTCTTTTATGGTATTGTTGATTTTATTAAAAATAAGATTACAAATAATACACCCGAAGAGGGCAGAAACTTCTTTCCGACGCGTAGAAAGTTTTTAACCTTACTCGCAACAGGTATTGCTTCGGTTCCTTTCTTTGGAATGTTGTACGGTATCACGAAAGGAAAGTATCAATACACGGTGAGCAGTCTCAAATTGCAGTTCAAAGACCTTCCTGAGGCTTTTGACGGCTTTAAAATTGTGCAAATTTCAGATATACACTCAGGTAGTTTTGATGACCCAGATGAACTGGTAAAAGGTGTAGAGCTTATCAATGAGCAAAAGCCAGACTTGTTTCTCTTTACGGGAGATTTGGTAAATGCGGATAAAGATGAAGTGAATCCGTACATCGAAATTTTTGAAAAGATTAGAGCGAAGCAAGGTAAATATGCAATTCTAGGAAATCATGATTACTATGGTGAACCTGAGTTGGATGAAGGGGCGACAGAAAAAGATATTAGCGACTACTGGGAGGACTTTTACAAGAAGTTCGAGCAAATGGGCTTTAATCTTCTCAATAATGCGTCAGAATACATCGAAAAAGACGGACAACGTATTGCATTAGCAGGTGTTGAAAATTGGGGGGCAAGCCGCCATTTCCCAAAACGTGGAGATTTAGACAAAGCTTTTGAAAATGTACAAGACGATGATTTTTGTATTCTTATGTCGCACGACCCGTCGCATTGGGATAAGAAGATAATTGAGCACAAAAAGCACGTTAATTTGACCTTAAGTGGACACACGCACGGAATGCAATTTGGCATCAAAATGCCAGGCTTTAAATGGTCTCCTGTGCAATATCGTTATCCGCGTTGGGCTGGACTCTATAATGAGGCGCAGCAGTATTTATATGTGAATACTGGTTTTGGATTTTTGGCTTTTCCTGGTAGGGTAGGGATTTGGCCAGAAGTGACGGTTATTGAATTGGAGAAGGTTTAGAAGAGTTGTAAAGTTTATAATCAGGCAACTTACAGTTAAATATTTTCTCTTGTGCTTAAGATTAATTTGGTGTTTTGATATGTAATTTTCCATCTTTTAGACTGCTTAAAGTAAATGGTTGCAGCATCGGTTAATTCTGGATTTTTATCCATGTCTGATAACTCAAAACTTTCTTCGCATTGGTGAAGTCGTTTTAGATAGCCGAGTAGTTCTTTTGTGCCTTTTTTTTCTAGGTCTTCTATGGATAATATTGGGGGTAATTTTTTCTTTCCCATTTCTACGATTTTAAACAAAAACGGACTCTATTCCCAAAAGAATAAAGTCCGTTCTTATATCACCTACAAAGACTCGAATAACGCAAGGTCATTCAACATTCTTCATTCAACATTCTTCATTCAACATTCAAAATTGATTCCTAGTTACTCAACATTACAGGCATAACCAACATCAAAATCTTCTCACTAGAATCCGCCTCATCTACAGGCAATAAAATACCCGCGCGTGTCGGCGTTGACAATTCCATTTTAACCTCATCACTTTCTAACACACCCAACATTTCAATTAAGAATTTGGCGTTAAAACCGATAGTTACAGGTTCTCCGTCATACACACAAGCCAATTGTTCTTTGGCTTCATTAGAGAAGTCTAAATCTTGTGCTGATATTTCAACATTTTCGCCTGTGATGCTCAAGATAACTTGGTTTGTTGTCTTGTTAGCATAAATCGCGATACGTTTCAATGACGCCTGTAAGTCTGTACGGCTTACTGTCAGCAAATTTGGGTTGTCAACAGGGATGACCGCGTTGTAATCTGGGTATTTTGCATCAATCAAACGACAAACTAAGTTCGTATCACCAAACTTGAAAAAAGCATTCGCTTTGTTGAACGAAACCGTTACGGGTTCGCCCGCAGGAAGCGCATTTTTCAATAAGTTTAAAGCTTTCTTTGGTAAAATGAAAGTCGTTGAAACTTCACTTGAAATATCTTGGAAAGTATACTTCACCAACTTGTGTGCATCTGTCGCAACAAAGATTAGCTTGTTAAAATCAACCTGTACATATACGCCCGTCATTGCAGGACGCAACTCATCATTACTTGTCGCAAAAACAGTCTTATTGATACTCTGCGTCAAAGTATTAGAAGGCACGGTTAAAGTGTCTACGCTATCTGGCTGAGGAATGTCAGGGAAGTCTGTTCCGTTCTCTCCTGCCAATTTGTACTTACCATAAGCAGAGGTAATTTGAATACCAAAATTTTCTTCATCAACCGAGAATGTAATCGGCTGTTGAGGTAATGCTTTTAGAGTATCCAAAAGTATTTTTGCAGGAACAGCTACTACGCCGTCACCGTCTGACATGACCTCAATCGTGGTTGCGATAGAAGTCTCTAAATCCGTTGCCGCAATCGTTAATTGATTGTCTTTTATAGAGAATAAAAAGTCTTCTAATATCGGTAAAACCGGATTAGAACCGATTGCCCCACCTGTCATAGATAGGCGCTTGAGTAATTCGGAAGAAGAAACGCTGAACTTCATAGTAGATTTTTTTATTTGATTAAACTCGGTCGAGCTGAGGAATAATTAACTTTAATGGACGTAATATTCTTAGAGTATTACGTGGTTTTTTACTTGTTAAGTTAATAAGACGAAATGAATTAAAAATTTCTTTCGTTTTATTAACTTAATGCAAAAATATGTCTTTATCTTGAAAAAAGCAAATATGAAGTGCTAACATTTTGTGGAAAAGAGAAAGACATCAATCATTTAAACGCAAAAGCGGTGCTTGAGACGAACTCAAGCACCGCTTTTCCTGTATCATACTTCTTATTTCCGATACTTCACTTCCACATCTTCATCCAAACGTGTAACCTTTACCTCTGTACGACGATTATATTGATATTCTTTTTCACTGCACTTTGTGCCGTCAATACAGTTATTACGAGGTTGTGTTTCTCCATATCCAAAAGCATTGACACGATTGGCAGCGATGCCGCGCGTGACTAAAAATTTCTTAGCGGATTGTGCGCGACGCATGGATAAATCCATATTGTATTCTACCGTTCCGCGACTATCTGTATGTGCTATGAGGTCAATTTTCATCGAAGGATATTGCAACATTAAATTTGCCAAACTTTCTAGTTCTCGCCCTTCTCCTTTACGGATTGCTGATTTATTAAAGTCATAATA
>CALDUB010000403.1 GCA_937923465.1 uncultured Saprospiraceae bacterium | reverse complement strand
GAATTTGCTGAGAATAAAGTCTATTCTCAGCAATAAGTAATAAGCAGCCTACTCAGGCACAGCATCACCATTCACATCCCCAACCTTATAGCCAGTAAAGTCAACATAAGTATCACTATTTGAAGAAATATTTAAAACAATTGTCTCCGTTATCTCTCCCGATTCAATATCTCCGTAGTAAAAACGCCAAGAAGTATTATTAGGAAAAGAAGTCGCATTGCCTAAAATGACTTGACGCGCAGCGACGACATCAGCCGTCGTGATAGCACCATTGTTATTCACATCAGCAGCGAGTAGATAAACAGGATTTTCAATAGGCGCAATAGTCAAAATATGTTGACGCATAATGATTAAATCTGAACCTGTAACGCCATTAGACGGGTCGTTGTTTTTGTAACAAGAAAAGCTAGCACCGCCGCTGCTTCCTATAGGACCAAAGTCGTAATTACCGTTCGCATCAGTGAGCAAAATTGACCCACTTATATTGACCTCAACATCTTTAATGCCTTCATTTTGAATAGTGCTGACATTACCTAGGATAGAGTAGTCTACAATTCCCATACAATTAGGATGTCCCGCTTCTAAGAACAAAGCAGTCGTGCAGGTCGAAACACAACCGTCAGCATCGCCAACATATATTGTAATCTCATTGGGACCAATATCGCTACTATTAAACGACATAACTAGCTCTTCAGGATTGTTATTAAAATAGAAAATCAAATCCTCCGCAGGAGTCGTATCATCAGACGAATTATTATTAAAATCTTGAGCAAATAACTCGACGAAACATTCATCGACTTGTCCGTCGCCGTCGGTGTCAAGAGGGGCGAGCTCTACCACAAGACCTGAGAAACATACAGCAGTTGGCGCCATATTACTCGGGTCACCGACCACAATGTTCTGTACATTATCATCACCATTACTATCTTCTGAAATCAGGCTGTTGGTGCACCAATTTAAAACCACCCAAGTCCGTTGTAAATGCATAAATCCAATACCGCAAGTCGTCACCGTGTCCGTATCGGCAGAGATAGCATAATTACAATAAGCAAAATCTAGATTAGGTATTCCTGAGCCAGTTGTTGTTAAATCATCCGTTAGTTCAGTTGGAAATAGTACATTCGGATTAGCCACGACCTGTGCCGTCGTCCATTCTATGTCTGAAGGAAAAGTAAACTCTGTTGTGTTAAGGATTACCGTCACACGTTCGGCGGTACTTTGATTGCCCGTAGCATCGGTTGCCTCCCAGGTGCTTGTGATATAGGTAGCTCCGTCTGAAAAATTATCATCCATGCAGATGTTGTCATCGTCTATATATTGGTCAATGAGTTCTAATGTTGGAGCGTCATCACAATTATCTGAAACAGTCGGATTTGGCGCCGTTTCAAAATTATAAAGCTGGCAACTTATGATGATAGAGTCCGTCGCAATAACTGGAGGCTCGGTATCTGGGTCGCATTGTGCGAATAGATTTGGAAATAACAAAAGCGAAAGAATGAAAGTTAGAAACTTGTTTTTCATGGGAAAACGAATTTTATGTTATGGGAAAAATAATCCTAATTTTAAGTTTATTGCACAAGCATCCAAAGCATAAAAGCACGAACTTATACAGCATTTAAAAAAAGGAAATAAGATTTTTTTGTACGGTAAGAAGCCTAAAGATACAGCATATGAAGATGCACTACAAATATTTTAACTTTTACTTTTTTGTTTGAAATGATTTGTTTTATATTTGTGAATTATTTATAATATGTTTTTGTAAGTTATGTTTTTGTAAAAACCAAATACGTAAGCATATAACCCTCAACACTATGGCAAATCTACTCGAAACAACTGTTCAAAACTCCGCACAAGCCTTCCTCGCCAATCGCTACGGGGGACTCACGGGTTCTCGCAAACTTTATTCAAAAACAGAAGTACGCACCAAGAAAAAATACGGAGGCAAACGTGCAGACGGTTTGTTAGCTTATAAACACTGGCTTTTCGGTACATATGTCGTGAGTATGGAAGCTAAATCTTACAAGACTTTGCCCGCCATGAAACCTAAATTTGATGCTTGGTTTTTTCTCAAGAATTGTTTTCAAGCAGGATTTGTTATTTGCATTGCTTCGGGGGCATTTTTCGCTTTATACAAAATAGACGACTTAATGTTACAGATAATTATTCCGATGAATGCTTTTCTCATTGGGACATTATTGTACGGCGTTTTAACCTTTACTAACTACAGCAATAAGATAGTGAGTGTCGTCAAACAAGTCGGACAATATCCCGCCAATGAACAGTGGTTGGCATTCTCAGTAGATAGTTTAGACAAAATGGGAAAACAAGAAGTCCGTCATCTCCGTAAGATATGTAAGGCACGAGGCATAGGAATATTAGAGGTAAAATCAAAGGGTAAAGTGAAAATCCAAATCAAGCCTAAAATGAAATCAAACTATGGCAAGGGGTTTTTGCATTATTATAGCAAGGAAAAGGAAATTCGCGGACTAATTAGATGATATTTATAATGGAGTATTAAGTCTAATTCCTTTTCGGCGTCTCGCTGACATATCAAATCTCTTTCTTTTTGTTTCTTTGAGGACCAAAAAATGAATGACCTCTCTTTTACGCTTATTTTTATTTAAAACCATTTTCACACTACATTACCAAATAATATGAAAAAAATATTTTACACTCTTCTCCTTTGCCTCATAGGCTTTGGAACTTCCCTTACTGCTCAACAATTAAATCATGCCCAAGGTGAGATTTTAATTAAAACTGAAAAGAACGGGGTTCTCCGCAATGCTATTCAAGACTTTGCAACTATCGATGGTGTTTCTACAAACCTACATCTCAAAAAAGTAGTCGTCAAAAACTTAGATATGTATCTTTTAGGTTTTGACTTTGCAGCTATCAACGAGAATGTGATGCTACAAAAATTAGCACGTCATGATGACATTTTGACCGCACAATTTAACCACCTCATCGACTTGCGTTTAGAACCTAATGATGCTCAATTTGCTCAGCAATGGCAATACATCAACATGGGACAAGACGGTGGAACCGAAGGTGCGGATATTGATATGGACTTGGCTTGGGACATCACAACTGGTGGCGTAACTGCTAATGGAGATACAATCGTCGTAGCGGCATTAGATGACGGGATTGACTTAAGTCATGCAGACTTTGAAGACAACCGCTGGCGCAATTGGGCAGAAATCCCAGGCAACGGTATTGACGATGATAATAACGGCTATGTAGATGATTACGAAGGGTGGAACTCAAATGATGATGATGACGATATCGCTGGTGGTAGTCATGGTACACCTGTCGCAGGTATTATAGGTGCAAAAGGAAACAATGAAATCGGTGTTTCTGGTGTAAGTTGGAACGTGAAAGTTATGATTATCAAAAATAACTTTAATACAAATGAAGCAGCCGTTTTAGCGGCATACGGATATGTATTAACTCAACGTCAACTATATAATGAGTCAAATGGTGCAGAAGGTGCATTTGTCGTTGCGACAAATGCTTCTTGGGGTATTGACCAAGGACAACCAGAAGATGCTCCTTTATGGTGTGGATTTTATGACACATTGGGCGAACAGGGTGTCTTGAATTGTGGCGCAACAGCAAATGCAAACTTCAATATTGACCAATTAGGCGATTTGCCAACAGCATGTCCAAGTGATTATATGATTTCTGTGACAAACATGAATCGTAATGACAATAAAGAAACTTTTGCAGGTTACGGTTTAGAAACAATTGACTTAGGTGCCTTTGGTTCAGATACTTGGACGACAGCATTAGGTGGTGGTTACGGAGGATTTGGAGGTACTTCTGGTGCGACTCCTCATGTGGCGGGTACTATTGGTTTGATGTATTCGGCTCCTTGTTCTAACATTGCAACCTTAGCATTGTCAGACCCTGCAGCTGCGGCATTAGCTGTTCGTAGTTATCTTTTGGACGGTGTTGACCCTAACGAAAGTTTGGATGGTATCACAGTAACTGGTGGTCGTTTAAATGTACGTAATGCATTAGATTTACTTATAGAAGATTGTGGACCTTGTCCTCCTCCTTCCTCTTTGTCAGCTATCAATGTCACTATTGATGCCGCAGATTTAACATGGACGAGTAATGAAAATTCGACTTTGGATACATTGCAGCATCGCGTAGTTGGAACAGCAGATTGGACAGATGTACCTATGGCCGTTTCTCCAGTAAGTCTTACGGGGTTGCTATCTTGTACGGATTACGAATTTCGTGTAAAAGGTAGTTGCCCAGAGGAAGACTCTGAATATTCTTCTGTTAGAGTATTTAAAACAGACGGCTGTTGTAATGCTCCTGAAAATATCGTCATTTCAAACGCAACAGAAACGTCTTTTACTGTAAGTTGGGATGCATTGACTGCCGCCGAAGCTTATAATGTGCGTTGGAGACAAACAGGAACAACAGATTGGACGGAATTTAATGGAGCGGTTAACACCTCTTTGATTACGTCTGATTTAAATGCTTGTGCAGAGTACGAAGTACAAGTAGCAACAGTTTGTGCGACAGAAACAACAGAATACTCTGCTTCTGTTACTGTTTTAACTGGTGGTTGTGGCGCATGTACAGATAATGATTACTGTGAACGTCCATCAGGAAATGTAGTCGATGAATGGCTAGAAAGTGTGAGCATCGCTGGTAATGAAATCGTAAGTGGTGAGAATGGTGGAGAATTTGCTTTCTTAGGTAACCCTACAGTTATTGATGCGACACAGCTTTTGGAGATGATTATGACGCCTGCTTATGCTGGCACACAATATCCCGAGTATTTTACTGTTTGGATTGATTTAGACCAAAACGGCATCTTCTCTGGTGAGGAATTATTGTACACGAGCTCATCTTCTACAACTACAGCAGAAACAGCAAATATTAATGTACCTGTGACGGCAATGAATGGTGTAACAAGAATGCGTGTACGTATGAGATTTAATGCTGCGGGAGATAACCCTTGTAGTGATACTAATGGTTGGTATGGCGAAACGGAGGACTACTGTGTTGAAATTATCAATGCAGGAATTGAACCTGAGCCATGTGCTGAAGTGACAAGCTTAGAGGTTGTTTCAGCTACCAATAGCACTGCTACTGTGTCTTGGGAACATAACGAAGGTACTTCAACTTTTATTCTGAAATATATTCCAACTGCAGGAGGCGCAGAGACAGAAATAGCAGTTAATGCTTCTCCTTACTTGATAGACGGATTAGATTTTTGTACAGAGTATCTTATGAGTGTACAGGCGATATGTAGTACTGGAGAAGTAAGTGAATTTATTGAAACAAACGCAACAACTACATGTGTATCAACGTGTGAAGGTGTGACAAATTTAGATTCGGTTTCTACTACTGTTAATTCTATTACTATGTCATGGGAACATAGTGATGCTGCTGCTAACTTTATTCTGAAATATGCTCCAACTGCTGGAGGTACAGAGGTGGAAGTAGAACTTTCTGAAACATCTTATGTGGTAGACAATCTAGAAGATTGTACAGAGTACAGCTTCAATGTGCAAGCAATATGTGACGGAGGTGCACCAAGTCCACTTGTCGAAAAAAATGTGACTACAGCTTGTTTATCAGCAGTAGAAACGCTACTCAACGAAGCAGATGAAATGCGTCTTTTCCCTAATCCATTTACAAGTGTTTTAAGTTTAGAAATGAACTTAAATTCACGTGTAGATGATTTGCAGATTGAAGTCTTGAATACAGCAGGACAAATTCTTTCTACTCAAACACAAAATACTTTATCTGCTGGTCGTCATTTATTGCCGATTAACATGAAAGATAATGTAGCAGGTGTTTACTTTGTAAGAATTTCTACAGAAAATGGTAGTACAGTTAGACGTGTAGTGCGTACGAACTAGGTCTATCGTTACTTCGTAAAGGGTTATTGGTTGTTAGATTATTAGTTATTTTTGTCTTTATAAGATAGCTAATGATGTATAACTGATAACCCTTTTTTTATCTACATAAGACTTGTTTGCAAATAATAAACACGCATATGAAAATATCTTTATTCCGCTCCCGAGCAAAGCGTCGGGACAAGTTATTTTCCTTTAAAAAAGTAAGTCCGTAGAAGGACTTCCGAGCAAAGCGTCGGAACACGGTATGCACTGATTTTTTAAAGAAAATTAACGAAAAAATATAAATTTCATATACGTATTCCT
>CALDUB010000402.1 GCA_937923465.1 uncultured Saprospiraceae bacterium | reverse complement strand
AAACGCTTCACTAAATACGCGATTTTGACGTTCCTCTCTCGTAGAGGTCTTTAACTGTTTTGATAACATTTTTGGTTGACTTTATTTGTCAACCTATGTTAGGCACACACAGGTGTCAGGTGTCAGGTGTCAGGTGTCAGGTGTCAGGTGTCAGGTGTCAGGTGTCAGGTGTCAGGTGTCAGGTGTCAGGTGTCAGGTAAGTTAAAATTTTAAGTTCTTAAATTTTACTATTTTTCTATTATTATGTCGTATTTTCCTAATAGGTTGATGACTTCGGGGAGAGAGAATTTTGCTTTTTTCAATCGATTAAGTTCTGGGTCAAAACTGTAGTTTTTGGCTGTACGGAAATCTGTTTTTTCTAGGATTGAATATTCAAATACTGCTCTGTGTAGGTTGCAATCTTTGAAATTAGCGCTTGTTAAATCTGTTCCTGTGAAATTGACTTCTTGCAAACTACATTCTTTGAATTCTATGCTTTGTAATTTTAGTTTTTCAAAGGAAGCAAAGTCTAATTGACAATTTTCGAAATCTAAGGAGAGCAAAAATGGGTTACAATCATTGAAATTAACGCCTAACATTTTACAGTTAAAAAATTTTACGCCTTTGAAAGCCGTATCGCTGATTTTTATATTGCTTAAGTCACAGTTGGTGAAAGTGCAGTCTATGAAATTGATATTGGCGAGGTAAGAGTCTGAAAATTGACAATCAGAGAAGGTACAATAGTCGTATTTTCCGCTGGGGAGGCGGGTCTTTGTGTAGTCTTCTTTTTGAAAATTTTCGTCTTCTTTGGTCATGTTTATTTTTTTAAGGAGTCAGGAATCAGGCTGCCTTAGCGAGTACATAGGCTCTCACCTCTCACCTCTCACCTCTCACCTCTCACCTCTCACCTAAATAATTTAAAATCTATTTCTTTTCGGTCTTTCCTTCCACGTTTTAGAAGGTCTCTTCTGTTTGTGCTTGTCTTCTGAGGCTTCTTCTGTTTTGGATGAATATGCAATTAGCTTATTAATTTCGTTCATTTCGTCACTTGTCAATTCTCTCCACCTTCCGAGTGGAAGTCTGTCTAATTTGACATTCATGATGCGTGTACGCACCAATTTCGTGACTTCATATCCGAAGTGTTCGCACATCCGACGAATTTGACGATTGAGTCCTTGCGTTAAAATCATTTTAAAGGAATTTTCTCCTAATTGAACGATTTGGCAGCGCTTAGTCACCGTGTCTAGTATCGGAACACCTGCACTCATTTTACGCGTAAAATCACTCGTAACACGTTGATTTACAGTGACTATGTATTCTTTTTCGTGATTGTTTCCTGCTCTTAATATCTTGTTGACGATGTCTCCGTCATTGGTTAAAAAGATTAGTCCTTCAGAACCTTTATCTAAGCGCCCAATCGGGAAAAGACGTTCTTTATGATTGATGAAATCAACAATATTTTGGCGTTCACGAAGGTCTGTTGTACAGACAATCCCTTGAGGCTTATTGAGTGCAATGTAGATAGTTTTTGGCTTCGCTTTTAGTGGTTTTCCTTTGACTTTTACGACATCTCCTTCAACTACACGATTACCTTTTTTTGCAATTTCACCATTTAAAGTCACTGCACCGTCTTCTATCATAGCGTCCGCCTCTCTGCGCGAACAGATACCTGTACTGCTTATATATTTATTAAGCGATATAGAATTCTCATTTGTATTTTCCATCAACATTATCCATTTGTATGCGCAAATTAACTCAAATTTCCTCGGGCAAAGCTACGTAACAATTACGGTATCCCGAAACTCCCCTTTCCAATATTACTACTTTCAAAACAAGAGTTTCGACAAAAACAAAACGAGGCTATCTCAACCAAAGTCAAGATAACCTCTAAATTCACCTATATAAATCTAATCTTTTGTGGATTTTATTCCACTATTATTTTTTCAGAAAAAAGCTCTTCTCCAGCCTGTGTCGTAATCATATAAACGCCAGGGAGTAAGCTATCTAAATTCAAATTGTAAGTAACCAAGCCGTCATAAGCGGTCGTCACCGTCTGATAAACCTCTTTTCCTGTCAAACTACTTACTCTAATAATAACAGAAGCCGCTTTTTCTTGAAAACTTGCGGTCAATGTCGATTGACCATTCGTCGGATTTGGAAAAATACTAAGACCTGGGTTTACAAAGTTACCTCCGCCGCCACCAGGTCCGCCACCGCCAGGACCTCCAGGTCCTCCGCCGCCAGGTCCTCCTCCATTTCCTCCTCCTCCGTTTCCGCCACCGCCGCCACCAGGAGGATTTTCACCACACTCCACTGCAAAGAAAATGTTAGCCTGTAGACTTGTTACAGGTGTGTTTCTTTCAATAATTTCACTTAATCTTGTGTTGCTAATCAAATTTCTTTGATTAGCATCAAATGCAGGGTCATTGAGATAATAATAGTAATCTCCGTCACGTATTTTTTGAAATTGTGTTCCTAAAATTGCATTTAAAGTCACTCCAACGGACGAACTAGTAATAGGGTCTTCTGCCAATAATCCTACCCACAAATCCATATCATACACACTTCCGTAAGCCTCGGCTAAAGCTACCTGCATGGCAGAATCCCCCGTTATATCACTAAACTCTTCGACTCCCAATCCCACAAAATGTGCTCTTACAGAATTATAATCTGGCAATCCATGGTCTCTTCCCCGTTGTATATTTAGCGAAGCTAAATCCAATCCAAATGGGTCTCCTCCTTGTGACGGAAAAAGAAAGTTACGTAAATCATCTACAATCTTGGGGTCAACTTTTTGCTGTGTTTGCGCAGCCAAACCTTGTAAGAATGGCTCAATTCCATAGTCCACGATAACTGATGGATTAAAAAATCCAGCTAATAATGGTAAACTTCCATCTTCCAATTCCTCGCAATTAATATCAATCAAAGGAATCTCAGTTGTCACCATTGTATGCCCTAAACGGTAAGCTGCCGTAGCAAACATATTATTCACATCTGGTTGAATATCAGCATCATAGCCCGAATATGGCGCGACATCTATGCCTAATGCTGGCAAAAAAGAATTGTAAGTAATTGACTGAATATAAGCACCAACTCTCTTTCGAGCCGTCTGATAAATCTGCTCGTCATTCGTTATTCCGCTAGCCATCAATTGGTCACAAATCCGATTATGCTCTCTTACAAAAAGTGTATGCATTGCAGTCAATCCAGGCTGTTCATTTGCTCGTACATCTCCTGCCACAAAAACAATCGCTGTTCCGCCATTATCACCCGCCATACTTGGGGCATTAGGGTCAATCGTACCTTCTCCCGAAGCATCCAAAGTATTGTAAGGCAATAAATCACCCGCAGAAGTCTTCAGTTTACCTTGTAAAAAAGTACGCAACCATGCTGCACGCTCATCATCTGAGCCATATACTTGTGAACCGTCTAACCAAGAAGTAATTAAATTTTCTTGTTGTCTCGAGTTTGTCACACCAGTCCCTGCAAAGGTCTCTGAGCGCAAAAACGGTATCGGTTGTACAAATAACGGTTCATTTGCAGGAAGAATAATCGGTACATATTCCGTTTCTCCTTCTGGCGTCAGAGTAAAATCATGGTCTATGAATTGTCCCCAAGTGAAAACCATTGAACTCAAGCCTCGTGGACTCGGGATATCTTCGTCTTGTGCGACGACAATATTAGAAATAGCTCGAGGGGTTAATCGACAATTTCCTGCCATGTCATTCAAAAAATCGGGTGCACCATAAGCAGGATTCATCTCACGTATAAAAGCGATATCAGTCGCTCCCCATTCCGTGGTTTCTTCGCTAACGATGTTGTTACAAGTACCGTCGCTGGTCCGATTAGGTTCTCTGGTACAGACATCGCGTGATGCGTTTGCAGTACGTGCTTTATGTTTAAATTCTTGTCCGTTTACACTTAGGTTTCGATAGGGTTCAGTTTGATGTTGGGCTGTTAAATTACTTAAAATAAAAAAGGAAAACAAAAGAAAAATTAAGTCTTTTCGCCTCTGTAAAATCTTGAAATCTGGGATAAAAATAGTTAGTTCTTTCATTAGGGATAAAAATTTAAAGAAAGCAATTTAGATTTAAAATCTAAAGTCTACTGTCTTCTTAAATTAAAGAAAAACGGTATGCACGGTCGGAAGATTGACTGCCGACCCTGCTGGCTGGGAAAAACCGAATTACCGCAACTTGTTGATGAAGCAAGTCTATTCTATAAAATCTATTTCATTACCTTGTTGCTGACAAGAATTCAATAAAAACAAACTAAATAGTGCAATTGATACTTGAGAAATCTTCATCTTATTCGGTTTTTGAAAATTAAGCTAAAACCAGTACTCAAAATTGGTAATAAATACTTCCTTTTAGACTTTATTTTTAGCTAGATTTTGATTGTAGCAATAGGAGGTAAAATCAAACGATGTTGACTAAAACTCCATATTTCTATAAAATTTGGATTTTGGACAGAAGATATTAGACTTTAGACTCAAGCACATGTGAAATAATAGTAATCGTATTGCTTTGGAAATCAAAGTTTTAAACAGGTGACTTTTACTACATTTCGATTGTTTTGTCTGAAATCTAACGTCCAACATCTTTCGTCCAAAGTCCAAATAAAATAAGCATGTAATTTTTTCTATATCTTTCGTTCTATTTAAAAGGTAATGACCATTTTTTGGTCGGAACTTTGTAGATTTGCATCCCTCTTTTCGAGATTGTAGAATAAAGACAGATAACTGTTAAAAAGACCTACTTTTAGAAAGAGTTTTTTTGTAAAAAAAGTATCAAAGCCTGTACAAAATGCACCCAACCCACTGACTTACAATATGTTACAATTCACCTATTTTATCTAAAAGTTATTTTCTGAAAAATATTTTGTTGACTAAAAAAATTAGACATGGCAAATATTCCCTCTATTTGTGAGGAAGCTACCTATACTAAAATCTTTAAGGAGTATATTAAATCTCTCCACAATTACTTGTATTACAAAACAGGTAATAAAGCTATGTCGCACGATTTGGCGCAGGAGGCTTTTAGTAAGTTGTGGCAAAACTGTGCAAAGGTGATGCCTGGAGGCGCAAAAGGGTATGTATTTAAGACGGCTAATAATCTATTAATTAATGAGTACAACCACCAAAAGGTCGTACTCAATCATCAAGCTCAACCACAACAACAAAAGACGATAGAAAGTCCTGAATTCTTATTGGAGGAAAAAGAATTCAAAACAAAATTAGAAACAACAATTGCAGATTTACCTGAAAAACAACGCGTGGTTTTCCTTTTGAGTCGAGTCGATAAAAAAACTTATAAAGAGATTGCAGAGATAGTAGGAATCAGTAAACAAGCCGTAGAAAAACGCATGTATAATGCTTTAGATACTCTGAGGGAAGTGGTTTCAGAAAAAATACGATAAGTAAAAGTAATTCAATAACTTTTACTAAGGAACGCGAAGAACAGTATTAAACCTATCGAACTACAAAAAATTGTATCACAAGGTAGGTCTTTCTAAAGCTTAGTTGTCTTAACAATGAAACCTCCTTTGATAAGTTCGATGATAGAACTCACAAAGGAACCCTAGAAAAATAAATCCTCAGATTTTAACGAAAATATAAAATGAAGAATGACGAACTATTACATAAATGGGTGAATCGTGAAATTTCTAAAGAAGAGTTAGAAGTTTTTAAAGCCCGCCCCGAATTTGCATCTTTGACAGCTTTGTACAAAGGTACTGAAGACTTCTCTGCGCCTGTATTTGACGACGCTAAAATGCTGTCTGACATTTTGGGAGAAAAAAAGGCGGCGATTTTACCTAAATCAGAAGGGAAACGAGTATTTTTGACCTCTTGGGTTAAATACGCTGCGGCAGCCTCTGTCCTACTTTTTGCCATGTGGTTTATGTGGCCAGCAAATACAATGGTGACTGTAACAGCAGATGCTGGCGAACAAATCATGGGAATGTTACCTGACCAATCGATGTACACATTGAATGCTGGAAGTGAGCTGACTTATGACACAGAAGATTGGAAAACGGAGCGTAGTCTCTACTTAATGGGAGAAGCTTTTTTCGAGGTAGAAAAGGGCGAAAAATTTCAAGTGAATACCGCAAATGGTCAAGTCAAAGTATTAGGTACGAGCTTTAATGTGCGTTCACGTGATGCAAAATTAGAAGTTGTGTGTCGTACTGGTAAGGTTGGTGTCACCTCTATTGCGGGTAAAGATTTTGGAGTATTGATGCCGCAAGATGCAATATCCATTTCACGAGATAAGTTAGTTGAAAAATGGCAAGTCTCTAAGACGGATACGAAAGATTGGACGCAGGGTATTGTTCGTTTTAGAAATGCGAAACTGGCAGATGTCCTGAGTGAATTAGAGCGACAGTTCAGTATCAAAATAAACTCACAAAATATTGATATTCAGCAAGTTGTTTCTTGTAACTTCCAAAACAAAGACTTAGATACTGCTTTAAAAACGACTTTGAGTCCTTTAGGAATTAAATATAGCATTTCGGATAAGGTGGTTGTTTTAAGAAATTAGACTTAGGAACGCTAAAACAATAACTTATAACATTTGATAGGATTAAATCTCCTTCCCGATTGCTTCGGGACAAGCTATTTTCCACTTGAAATCAGTCCCCGACCTTCGGCACGGGACAGGCAGCGTATTAACGATTATCCTTCTTTCAAGCGAAAACTGAAAAGATTTACTCTCTGTCAAACCTTTATAAGTTATTATTTCACCGTTCCTTACATATGTTTGTATCTCAAAAAATACATCAGCACACGCTTGAAATTTTACTAGAGTCTTTGAATATTAAATTTTAGCAAAGTCAAGATTGATAAGTCTAATATCCAAAATCTCTAACAATTATATCTATGCAACATAAGTTACTCTTACTACTATTTACGCTTTTATCTTTTTCTGTATTTGCTCAAGATGAGGTAGAAAAAGCAACCGCTACTGTTTACGGAACTGTCTTAGACGCCGATAATTTCGAAGCTTTAGACTTTGCGAATGTTTATGTCAAGGGAACGAATAATGCCGTTGATACCAAAAGAAATGGTAGCTACGTCATTGTCGTGCCTGCGGATGAGAATTTTACTTTAGTAATTTCTCGTGTAGGCTATGTAGAGGCAACAGCTAAAATCAAAGGTATACCGACAGGTAATAGTCGAAAAATTGATGTAGAATTGGTACCAGTCATGTCTGATGTCGAAATCGTGGTACGCGAAAGCCGTATCCAAGACGGGGGTATGGTGCGAGAGGATGTTTCCACTTTAAAATTATTGCCAACGGTCAGTGGTAACTTGGAGTCCGTTTTACCGAGTATTGCATTAGGGGCAAGTAGTGGCTCTGGAGGAGAGTTGACTTCGCAGTATAACGTACGTGGTGGTAACTACGATGAAAACTTAGTCTACGTTAATGATTTTGAAATCTACCGCCCTCAATTGGTACGTGCAGGACAACAGGAAGGTCTTTCTTTTCCCAACATTGACTTGATGAATAGTTTGACTTTTTCTTCGGGTGGTTTTGAAGCTAAATATGGTGATAAATTATCGTCTGTTTTGGATATAAAATATAAGTTGCCGCAAGAATTTGGAGCATCTGTAAGTGCCAGTGCCTTAGGAGGTTCGGCGCATATAGAAGGAAGTACATTAGTTGGTGCAGACAAATATAAGCGCTTTCGTTACCTTTTGGGCGCACGTTATAAAACGACTAAATATCTTTTGGGTTCATTAGATGTGAAAGGGGAGTACACGCCCAACTTTGCGGACTTTCAGGGGTATTTGACTTATGATTTGACCCGCGATTTGCAGATTGGTTTGATTGGAAATTATAACAGAAGTGAATACCAATTTGTACCTGTTTCGCGTAGTACAGCCTTTGGTTTGGTGGATTTTGCTTTGGAGCTGTTTAGTACTTTCGAAGGTCAAGAAGTTAGTGATTTTACAACTAATATGAGTGGTTTATCTCTAACCTATTTTCCAGACCGTGACCGCAATCCTTTGTACCTTAAGCTTTTAGCTTCTACACAGTTTAGCGATGAAAATGAGACGATTGATATTATTAGTGATTATAGCTTGCGTCAGATTGAAAGTAATCTAGGAAGTGATAGTTTTGGAGAAGTCCTAGCGGAATTGGGAACAGGAACGCAGCATACATTTGTTCGGAATTATTTGAATTCAAATGTTACCAATATTGAACATAAAGGTGGTATCGAATTGCAAATGGATGACAATGATAAAGGCACAGAAAAAAGCCACTTTTTACAATGGGCGGTGAAGTACCAACATGAATTTATTCAAGATGAAATCCACGAATGGGAACGTTTGGATAGTGCGGGTTATTCCTTGCCATATAGCGACGAGTCGGTTGAAGTATTTAACTATTTAAATAGTGAAAATTTATTGGAATCTAACCGCTTTTCTGCTTTCATTCAGGATACTTATTCTTGGAAAAAAGATAGTATCTCTGAGGTGAAATTAAGCTTCGGTGCGCGTGGACAATTTTGGGATTTGAACAAAGAAGCATTTGTTACGCCGCGTGCGCAATTGCTATATAAACCTTTGAAAAAAGATAAAGATATTTCGTGGAAATTGGCAGCGGGACTTTATTATCAACCTGCTTTTTATCGAGAGTTGCGTTATATTAATGGGGATTTAAATCGTGATTTGCAATCCCAAAAATCGGCGCACATCGTAGGTGGATTTACCTCTGATTTTTATATCGGGAAGTTGAGTCCAAAGAAATTCCGCTTCATTATGGAGGCCTATTATAAGAAATTATGGGATGTCGTCAGTTATGAAATTGACAATGTTCGTATTCGGTACTCTGCAGAAAATGACGCGACGGGTTATGTGGCAGGGATTGATTTACGTTTGAATGGAGAGTTTGTACCTGGTGCAGAGAGTTGGTTTAATCTATCCTTTTTGCGCGCCCGAGAATCCCTGAATGGAGTAGACCACTTACAGCGAGAAATTGGAGATAGTATTGCTGTAGTCGTAAAAGACGTACCACGTCCGACTGACCAGTTTATGCAATTGGTTGTTTTCTTCCAAGATTACTTACCCAATAACGAAAATTTCAAAATGCACTTGAATTTTACGGTTGGAACAGGACTTCCTTATGGCTTGTTAGGCAATAATCGTGAGTTTAGAAATACCTACCGATTTTTACCGTATCACCGTGTAGATATTGGATTTTCTACTCAACTGTGGGATGAGAGTTGGAAAGAACGAAAACCGAAGCACTTCTTGAGTTTCACTAAGAATACTTGGTTGAGTTTGGAGATTTTTAATCTCTTGCAAGTTCAAAATGCGGCTTCGAATACTTGGATTAAAACGATTTTTAATCAGCAGTATGCGGTGCGGAATTATTTGACTTCGCGTCGGATTAATTTGAGGTTGAGAATGGATTTTTAAAGATAGTACTCTAACATTAGCTGATATGATATTTTGCTAAGAATATATGATTGAAACGCAGATGATGCGGATTTGGCGGATAAAGGCGGGTTTTATTATATTTTTTTGTACTTGTACTTACTCCGCAAAATATGCGGAGTATAATCTCTTATGCGGAGAATAAGTAAAAGTGATTTAATAAATTGAGCCATAATGCGTAGTAATTTTTTCTTCTAAGAAATTCAAAAAAATCGTTGCATACCGTGTGCCGATGCTTTGCTCGGTAGCAGGGCTACGGAACTACTTTTTTGTGTTTTTTAGAAGGAAAAAGAACAAGTATAATGGCTTAAGTTATTGAATTACTTTTACTAAGTCTATTATTCTCCGCATATTTTGCGGAGAATGAGTATTCTATAAAGAAAATACCAAAGAAAAGTCCCACTTTTGAGCTGAGATTTCGTTTCATAAGCGAAGTTAACCATTACAACCTTTTCAACCACTTCAACCTTTATCACCTTTGTCACTAAGAAAAATATTTTACACTCTTCCTATTTCATGGCGTTACACTGCCAGAAAATTATACTATTTTCCTATAGATTTAATCGAAGGAGCTACGGGTAAGCGCGATGCACTCACGCCACCTAAAGGCATGATTTTTACAGGCTCAGGTGACTTTCGCCAACAGGGGAGAGACTTGGTAAAACATTTCGAGAAATTAGGCGGATTGAAGCCCAATCATCGTGTCTTGGATATTGGGAGTGGCATTGGTAGGATTGCTGTCGGATTAACTGAATACTTGAATGAAGAGGGGAGTTACGAAGGTTTTGATGTGATGGAACGTGGTGTTCTTTGGTGTCAAAAACACATTACTCCTCATTTCCCTAATTTCAAATTCCTTTATACACCCCTAAGAAACGACCTCTATCGAGACGACGGCGCAAGTGCAGATTCTTTTCGATTTCCATATGCTGATAATAGTTTTGATTCTATTATTCTGACGTCGGTGTTTACACATATGATGGATACAGAAGTGAAGCATTATATGGGCGAAATTCAACGCGTTTTAAAACCTACAGGTAAATGTTTTGCGACCTACTTTCTGTTAGATGAGGTATCAAAGAAAGGAATGAAAGTAAAGGAGAGCTTTAATTTTCCTTATGATTATGGACATTACAGATTAATGGATGATAAGGTAAAATCTGCTAATATTGCTTTTGAAATGGATTACTTGGAAAAGGTATTGGTAGCAGAGAATAAACTAAAATTAGATGCTGTCCATTTAGGCTGGTGGTCGGGTCGAGATAGAAATAAATGTGAAAGTTTTCAGGATATTGTGATATTAGAAAAAGGATAAGAAAAATTACGAATCGTAAAATTAGAAGCATGAGAAAATCAAGACTAAATAAGCAGCGAGAAGCACAAAAGAACCAAGGCATCGAACCCGAAGCAAATCCTTATGCGAACGAATTAGAAGTACCCGCTAAAACAAAACTGTACACAAAGATATTTGTCGGCGCACTTATTTTAATCACTGCTGGAGTATTTATCAGAACGGACATGATAAACAAGCAAGATGATAAAGCTTTATTAGCACGGATAGTGGAGGAAGATAAAATAAATCAAGCTGCCCATAGAGAGAAAGTGACTGCTAACAAGCTTGCTGAGATAAAGGAACTAAAAATGCAAGCAGACTCTGCTTATCAAGCTTCGGACTACTTTGCGACTGTATTTTTTTATAGACAACTGTTGACGATAGATGAAGCTGATGTTGATGTACATCAAAAATTAATAACAGCGTTAAAAGCATCTTGTGAAAATGGACACGACCTACATTGCGATTCTATAGAAAAAGCAGAAAAGAGATTAGAAGCAGTAGAAAGCGAATAATGTCAACGAATTCTACACAAAAAGTCCAAGTCGCTCATCGAAAAAAATCCGTTTAAATCCGTGTTTTTCAGTGTTCATCCGTGTTCCAATCGAATCATATAGTTTACGCTGAAAACCAAAACACAAAAACGCCTTCCCGAAACTAAATTCGAGAAGGCGTTTCTCATTCAAGACAACTAAAGATTAGACATCTTCAGTTCCATTATCTGAAATAGTCGGTGTGTTTAAAACAACATCACCTTCAGAGTCGACACCCGTTTTATGTGGGTCATCTTCATATGGACGCTTGCCAATCAATTTCTCTACATCAGACTTTAACAAAACCTCTTTATCTAAAAGCATTTGAGCTAGTTTTTCCAACTCATCTCTACGCTCTAGAAGCAAGGCTTGTGCACGCTCATATTGAGAGTTGACCAATTTACGCACCTCTGCGTCAATCATAGATGCAGTCTCATCAGAGTAAGGCTTCGTAAATCCTTCATTTTGCATACCATAGAAAGAAACCTGACCGACTTTGTCATTCATACCGAAGACAGAAATCATACTGTAAGCCATCTTTGTCGCTTGGTCAAGGTCACTTTGTGCACCTGTTGAAATCTTTCCGAAGATGATTTTCTCAGCAGCACGACCTCCAAAAGTCATACACATTCTATCTAAAAGAGCTTCTGTACGCGTAATGTATTCTTCTTTTGGTAAGTATTGTGCATAACCCAAAGTTCCTACGCCACGCGGTACTATCGTTACCTTTACCAAAGGAGAAGCATTCTCTAAGAACCAACCACAAACAGCATGACCTGCCTCGTGATAAGCAATGATATTTTTTTCTTTTGGAGAGATAAGTTTGTTCTTTTTCTCTAATCCACCGATAACTCTATCTAAGGCATGGTTAAAGTCGTCCATGTCTACCGCTTTTTTACCGCGACGAGCAGCAACTAAAGCAGCTTCATTACAAACATTCGCAATTTCGGCTCCTGCAAAACCTGGAGTCATCTCTGCTAATGCATAAGGATTGATACCAGAAGAAAGCTTAATGCTTTTTAAGTGTACATTGAAGATTGCTTCACGTCCTACTAAATCTGGACGGTCAATACCAATCTGACGGTCAAAACGTCCTGGACGCAATAATGCGCTATCTAAAACGTCTGGGCGGTTTGTCGCAGCCATAAGGATAACTCCTTTATCTGTGCTAAAACCATCCATTTCTACCAATAACTGGTTTAATGTATTTTCACGCTCATCATTACCACCTTGCATTCCACCTTTACCACGTGCACGACCGATAGCATCAATCTCATCAATAAAGATAATACAAGGCGCTTTTTCACGGGCTTGCTTAAATACATCACGTACACGACTCGCTCCAACACCCACAAACATTTCTACGAAATCAGAACCTGACATCGAGAAAAATGGGACACCTGCTTCACCTGCAACGGCTTTCGCCAATAAGGTTTTACCAGTACCAGGAGGGCCTACAAGTAAGACACCTTTTGGTATTTTACCACCAAGGGCAGTATATTTCTTAGGATTTTGTAGAAAGTCTACAACTTCCATTACTTCTTCTTTCGCTTCTTCCAAACCAGCTACGTCTGCAAAAGTGACATTTACCTGTGTATTTTGGTCGAATAGAGTCGCACGAGACTTTCCGATATTGAAAATCTGAGCGCCAGGTCCACCGCCACCACCGCCTACACGACGCATAATAAACAACC
Organism: uncultured Saprospiraceae bacterium; assembly: GCA_937923465.1. GTDB lineage: Bacteria > Bacteroidota > Bacteroidia > Chitinophagales > Saprospiraceae > JAHDCG01. The sequence goes on along the minus strand of CALDUB010000402.1, from coordinate 15,823 downwards.
AAATAGCAACAATAATAATGATGGGTAGAGTCCAACTTAATATTTCTGCGAGGTAGTTTGTGCGAGTTTCACTACTAGGATATATCCATTCTTCTTTTGGAATATTAGCATCTTTCTGTATTTCCTCCATTTGCTCCCACAAATTTTGGTTTTTAGTTACAGTGAAGTTGAAATCTGCACGAGGTTGGCTAAAAGAAGGTTTTTCTTCTTTGCTTGCTTCCTTATTTGTATAGACATTGACAACGCGTTCATTAACAATGATAACGTCTTTAACTTCTTGATTTACCAATTTTTGGCTAAAAGCAGGCCAGCTAATATCGTCAGTCTTTGCTCCTGTGAAATTATAGATATTCAATGCAATAAGCACTACCGCAATCAATCCATATAGCCAAAATGAATTGAACTTGGAAAATTCTGGCTTACCGCCGTCCTTTTTGTCCATTCCTTTTGGTTTATTTTTATCTTTATTATCCATTTTCTGATTTGTTGTTAGAAACGATAAATATTAAAAACCGCTTCTTATTCCTTTTCACCTATTTACATTCAGTATCTTATTTTTTGCTAAAAACTAATTTATTAGCAAAATCATAAAGGAAACCAATACGACGCTTAATCGTTTACAAGAATCGACAAAAGTATCATTATTTACTACAAAAGGTCTAAATTTGTTAATAGTTATTGATTATTCGGTACTTAATTGCTCTTGCACTTGTTTGAAAATAATCTCTATTAACTAGCCTAGGCTATCGTATTCTGTAAACTTAGCATCATTCCAAAGGTCTTCTAAGTCGTAGAAGCCGCGCGTTTCTTTGTAAAAGACATGAACGACAGTATTGAAATAATCCAAACAAATCCAATGTGCATTGCCTTGACCTTCATAATGAGAAGGAAGTGTGTCCTCTTCGTCCTTTAAGCGCTTGTAGATGTTATCCGCGATTGCTTTTACTTGCGTATTACTATTACCTTGACAAATTATGAAATAATCCGTCGGTGCATCGTGTAATTTTCGCATATCTAACTGCACGATTGCTTCTCCTTTAATATCCTGAATACTATTGATAATCAGGTCATTAAGTTCTTCTGGCGTGATTTCACTACTGGCAACTGTTTGAGATTGTGTATTCAAATTTTATTATTTATGATGGTGAGTTTATCCATTGAAAGTCATGGATAAAGACCTTGAATTTTTTAATTTAAAAAAGAAAAATGCTTTAAAGACATAAAGATAACGCATTTTTGCGAAGGATAGTTAAGTAATTATGGTATGTTTTACATTAAATAATGCTTCTTTGTTAAATCACTATGATTAGTGATGCTGAAAAAATAAACCTCCAAATCGTTATTTGATTTTAGGCTTCTATTTTTTTGATGTAGAGATTTGTCAAAAAGGCGATGAGTATTACTTATAACAAAATGTCAAAACACTATAATTAGTTTTCTGTCGGTCAAAAAATATACAAGAAAATTACATGAGAAATATCAATTCAATAACTTTTCCTACTCTTTTCATTGGCAAAGAACTACATGACTTTACTTCTTTGCCCTCGACTAATACTTATGCTACTGAACTCTTATCAAAAAGCAATCCACTCGACGGAACTGTCATATTGACTTACAATCAGACCGCAGGACGCGGACAAATCGGCAGTAAATGGGAATCGGCACCTGACAAAAACGTCAGTATGAGTGTTATATTATACCCGAAATTTTTAGCAGCGCAAGAACAATTCAATTTAAACGCAGTTGTTTCCTTAGCCATTTTTGATGTGGTTAGTCTTTATGCTAAGAAGGTAACAGTGAAGTGGCCAAATGATATTTATATTGGTAAGAAGAAAGTCGCTGGTATTTTGATACAGAATACCTTAGCAGGCAAAAATATTCAATCTTCTATAGTTGGCATTGGTTTGAATGTAAACCAAACAGAATTTACAAGTGATGCGCCAAATCCGACTTCTTTAAAGTTAAAAACGGAACACGAAATTGATTTGCCTCAAATCGTTCAAGAAATCGCTCAGGCATTGGAAAAACGCTACTTACAATTAAAAAATGGAAAGTCTAAGCTGATACGAATGGAGTATATCACACATCTGTATCGTTTTGGAAAACCATTTACTTTTCAACGTATGGATGATACTTATTTTACGGGGATTATTACGGGGATTTCGAGTTTGGGTAAGTTGGTGGTTGATACGGAAACAGGGGAGGAGGAATTTGGATTGAAAGAAGTGCGTTTTTGTCGGTAACTGTTGAGTTGTATTGAATCTATTTCTACGGCGTTCCTTCGTCATTGAAAGTAAGCCCTTTCCTTGACAAACTGTAACACGGAACAACTTTTGCCGTTAACTAACAAGAGCCCTACAAAATTACTCGGAAACTGCCGTTTTGGTAGTCAAATGGACATTATTGTCAAAAAGATACCAACCAAGTGCATATTTTTCATTTATTTGCGTTATTAAAAAGTAATTCAATAAAGAAATTAATACCCGATAACAGTTTCAATGCGATATATTCCCTACATATTATTTTGTCTAGTTTGCTTCGCTTCTTGCGATGATGACCAGACAAAACGTATGTCAGGTTATGAAGTCCATGGTATTGACATCTCTCATTATCAATCTTTTGTAAATTGGGATACTGTCGCTAGCGAAGGCATACGATTTGCTTTTATGAAGGCAACCGAAGGTCAAGAATTTGTGGATACTATGTTTTGTCACAATTGGGAATCAACTCAGCGTGTAGGCATTAAACGTGGCGCTTATCATTTCTTTCGTCCCACTTTAAATGCAAGAACACAGGCATTGAATTTTCGTAATAATGTGACGTTACGTACGGGAGATTTACCTCCTGTTTTAGATGTGGAAGTGGTAGACGGCGCAACAAAAGCGGAGGTCATCATCGGAATGCAGACTTGGTTAGATATGACTGAAATTCACTACGGCATTCGCCCGATTATTTATACAAATGTAAAGTTTTATAATAAATATCTTGTTGGACATTTTGATGAATATCCCATGTGGATAGCGCGCTACAATGATTACTCACAGCCCAAACTGGCTGCGGGAAAGAATTGGGATTTTTGGCAATATGGGAATCGCGGGCGCATCAAAGGCATCAATGGAAATGTAGATTTCAATGTTTTTCGTGGAAATATTTTTGAATTAGAAGAGATGACTGTAGCTGAAAGAACGGTCGAATTACGATACACGAACAAGTAACAGTTTGACACCTCACCCCTGATTTCTGATTCCTCTTTATTTACTAAAAATATTATATTTCAATATACAGTAAATGGCTCTCACACCGTCTTGCCAGCCAATTTTCTTTCCTTCTTCATAAGTCCTTCCATAGTAAGAAATACCTACTTCGTAAATACGAATATCTGGAATACGAGAAATCTTTGCAGTCACTTCTGGCTCAAAACCAAAGCGATTTTCTTTTAAAACCAAAGATTGGATATGCTTTGTGCGGAAGAGTTTGTAGCAAGTTTCCATATCTGTTAGGTTCAGATTAGAAAATGCGTTAGAAATCGAGGTCAAAATTTTATTTCCGATAGAGTGCCAGAAGAAGAGAATACGGTGAGGCTTTCCTCCCATAAAACGAGAACCATACACAACATCCGCAAAACCATCCAAGATAGGTTGTAGTAAAATATTGTACTCTTGCGGGTCATATTCCAAATCTGCATCTTGGATAATTAAAAAATCACCCGTTGCCTTTTTGATACCTGTATGTAGTGCCGCACCTTTTCCTTTGTTGACTTCGTGCGCGTAATATTGAATATTTAACTCAGGATTAGCAGCCTTATACTTCAAAATTGCTCCTTCTGTATCATCCTTTGAACAATCATTGACCAATATCAATTCTCTATCTAAACCTCCAATGAGTTGTACTGTTTTTACTTTATCCAAAATCATATGGATAGTACGTTCTTCATTGTATGCAGGAATGACGATTGATAATTTCATTTTAAATTGTTGAGGGCGAACGATTGACGACGCTCATTTGTGTGTAGGTTTGCTTTAGGGCGCAAAAGTAATTCATTCAGACCAATAAATTGCAAAGAATACCAACTCTAAACGATTTCCTTTTGCTAAACGTTGTTAAATTCGTTTTTTGATAAAAAAAACTGCTTCTTTGGCACTTTGAAAGTTAGAAATTACCAAATTGTAGAACACACCACATTATTAGTAAATGACAAAGCAACGCATAATTGGAAAATATACAGGCGAAAAACGGGGACCATTACTTATCGTTTTTGGCGGAATGCACGGCAATGAACCTTCAGGAGTAAAAGCTCTTGAATTGGTTTTTAAAATGGTAGAAGTAGAACCAATCACAAATCCTGATTTTAACTTTAAGGGTAAAATAATTGGTTTAAGAGGAAATGTTCGCGCACTAGCAGAGAACAAAAGATTTATTAATCGTGATTTGAATCGTCAATGGACAGTCGAGAATGTGAAAAAAGTGAAGAATTCAGATTATGAAGATTTAGATGAAGAAGAACGCGAAATACGAGAAAATCTATACATTATAGAGCGTGAAATCGAAGATTACAATCCTGATAAAATAGTCGTCTTAGATTTGCATACAACAACGGCTTATGGTGGTATCTTTGGAATAGCGACCAATGACCCTGAGAGTTTGCGTATTGCCGTAGAATTACACGCTCCCGTTGTCTTAGGTCTCCTGGACGGTATCAAAGGGACCAGTTTACATTACTTCTCTAAAGAAAATTTTAATAGAGATATCACCGCAGTTTGTTTTGAAGGAGGGCAACACGATGAGCCACTTTCAGTGAATCGAGCTATTGCGGCTATTATTAATTGTTTTAGGACTATCGGATGCGTACGCGCCGAGGATGTAGAAAATCGCCACGACTCTCTTTTACAGGAGTATTCTAAAAATTTACCAGCTGTTTCTCGATTAATAGGTGTTCACTCAATCAAAGAAGGCGACAACTTTGTGATGAAACCAGGTTATTCGAATTTTCAGGAAGTCAAAAAAGGTGAAATATTAGCAGAAGACCGTCATGGTGAAATCAGAGCTTCTAAAGATGCTTTGGTACTCATGCCTTTGTATCAAAAACAGGGAGAGGATGGCTTCTTTCTGATAGAGAAGGTGGAGTATTAGACGGTAGACGGTTTACGGGCGCTTCGCTTGACGGCGAGCGATATTTATAGGATTGACTATATTTTATATCTTGATTAAAATACAAACAAAAAGCAGTATGAAGGATTCTCTTCATACTGCTTTTTTTTGCGTAAAAGTATCAAGTTTTATAAAAATGTCACACGGCACAAGTCATACAAGCCCGTTCACCGTCAGGCAAAGCGACCGTCCACCGTCTTATTACTCCACCCAATCCGCAATAAAGACATTCGTATCTCGTGTTCCTCCATTATTACGATTAGAAGCAAAAACGAATTTCTTACCGTCAGGTGAAAACATTGGAAAGGCGTCGAAGACCTTACCAAAGGTAATTTGCTCCAATCCCGTGCCGTCTACATTTATAGAGAAGAGGTTAAATTGGCGACCACTTTCCGTATGATGATTAGACGCAAAGATAATTTTCTTGCCACTCGGGTGGAAGAAAGGAGCCCAATTTGCACCGTCTAATTCAGTTACCTGTGTCAAATTACTGCCGTCCACATCACAAACATACAGTATCATCTTACTTGGCTTGACTTTATCTGCTTTGAGTAATGACATATAAGTATCCGCTTCCTCACCCTCTGCTGGACGACTGGCACGGAATACCAGCTGCTTACTATCAGGTGAGAAAAATGCACCACCGTCATAACCCAAACCACTGGTTACTTGCTTTACATTTGAGCCGTCAATATTCATCGTGTATAACTCTAAATCACCTGAGCGAGTAGAGGTGAAAACGATGCTTTTTCCATCAGGAGAAACTGTTGCCTCTGCATCATAGCCAGGTTCATTTGTCAGTTGCTTTACGATATTTCCGTCTAAGTCAGCTACGAAAATATCAAAATCAGGGAACAAAGGCCAAACATAACCGTCTTCTTTTTTACGTTCAAACTCTGGACAAGCATCTCCACCTAAGTGCGTTGAAGCATATAAAAGTGTCGTATCACCAGGCATGAAATAAGCACAAGTCGTTCGTCCTTTACCTGTACTTACGAGTTTGGCGCGCTCACCTGTATAGCCCGAAACTGGCATTGTGTAAATTTGGTCACACTCCACATCCCATTTTGGATTAGAAGCTTGGAAAACCAACTGGCTATTATCAAAACTAAAATAAGCCTCCGCATTATCACCACCAAATGTGAGTTGACGGATATTTTTTAGATGTTTTTCACCTTCTAAACGAAGCGTATCTAAACTTTCGACAGACGTAGAGTTTGGAGTTTCTATCTCTGCGGTTGCAGCGTTTGGATTGTTACAGGCACAAATTGTCAAGACAAAAAGTGCGGATAGTAAAATGATTTTTTGCATTTGGAAAATTATTTTTCAGAAAAAAAAGTAACTGTTGTAGCGACAAAGGTACATTTTGAGAGAGAAGAAGAAGGAATGAAAACCAAACAAAATAATTTATCCGTTTATTTTATTACATTTGTCAATAACAATTTGTCCCAGACACCAGACTTTATTTTAAGCAGAACATACTCTACCACCCCTGACTTCGTAGCTTTATGAAAATATGGAAATAAGTGTTTTTCAGAAAAGCAGTAAAATTGACTTTTAAGGCGTACTTCTTGTTTGTCTAACAGCACAATCTTTTTCTATTTGTATGAAAAAAATAGAATTGATATTCTGTATTCTAGCCTTGCAATATTTAACAAGACAGTTTTATACTAAATGAAGACAGCTTTAAAATGAGAAAACATGACATTTAACTTGGACAAAGACCTGATTTTTTTTGATTTAGAAGCGACAGGTTTAAACGTAATGCGTGACCGTATTATTCAAATTGCCTTAATCAAATACCCCAAAGACGGAGGTGACCCCGTCGAACTCGAAATGCTTATCAATCCTTCTATGATAATCTCAGAAGAAGCGATGGGCGTCCACGGTATCACACCACAAGACGTAGCAAACAAACCTACCTTTCCTCAAGTTGCACAAAAAATATATGACTTTATTGGCGACTCAGATTTAGCAGGGTACAACTCTAATCGATTTGACGTACCTATGTTAATGGAAGAATTTGATAGGGCAGGGATAGACTTTGATGTGTCAAAACGACGTTTATTAGATATGGCGCGCATTTTTTACAAAATGGAACCGCGTACACTGTCTGCTGCTGTAAAATTTTACACAGGAAAACGCATGGAAAATGCACACGATGCCATGGCTGATGTACATGCAACTATCAATGTTTTTAAAGGGCAACTAAAGATGTATGCCGAGCGAGATTACGAAGACGGAGATGGCAATATTACCGAAAAGCCTATTCGTAATGACATGCAGTCTGTTCATGAATTTACCAATGATTTGCGTCATGTAGATGTGACACAACGCTTGAAATATGACCATAATGGTGTAATTGTTTTTAACTTTGGCAAATATCAGAACCAACCCGCTGCGGAGGTTTTGTACAAAGACCGTAATTACTACAATTGGATAATGACCAAAGAATTTAGTGTGCAAGTCAAGCGCACTGTAGAAAAATTGTATAAAGACTATGACAAAAAAATGCGAAACTCTTAATCGCTTGAAATTAAATCACGGTGGTATTTATTATCATCGTGATTTACTTTTTTTCTTATTTCTCTCCCTGTTTTTTCAGAGTTGTGACGAAGCTAGCCAAGGCTGCCGCAACATTAATGCGACGAATTATGACGTGACTGCGGACGAAGACTGTGAAGACGACTGTTGCCAATTGCCAGAATTGAAAATGCAATTTAGTCATAAGATAGAACAACGAGTAGGCGGTGTAGACACCCTCGTAAATTTCACGTATAACACTTCTTATATTCTTCCTGCATCGATAACAGATACCTTTTCTTTTCAAAAAATAAAGTGCTATTTTTCAAACTTTCGCCTTATCGATATGGAAGGAGAGGAGGTACAGGTGAATGATCGGTTGACAATAGACTTGGAGGGGGATGAGCCAGATTCTATTACTATTGTCGATGACATCTTCTTATTTGATGCAGGTTCTGCAAATTATACTTTGGGGGAGTTTGGTGAACCAAACACTTTTGAAGGGCTAAAATTTACAGTGGGACTACAATCAGAATTATTGACTACTAATCCTGAAATAGCTCCAGCTAATAGTGCTTTTACTCCTGATTCTCTTAACTACGAAGAAAGTGTTGGCTATATTTTTCAAAACTACGTTTTCTTCAATGGTGTTGATGCGCCAGATTTGGCGGATAGCACCGTTTTCCAAATTTTTGAGCCAGTCGAGATAAATTTGAGTACAAATCCTTTTGCCCTCGTTTCAGGTTTTGATGCAACACTAAGAATGACTGTTCGCTATGACCAACTTTTCGAAAATATTGCTTTTGAAACAACGAGCATCAGCGATTTCCGAGAGAAAATTGTCATTAACTTGCCAAATGCTATTACTTTAGACAGTTTAGACCAAAATTGACCGTAATTTTGAAAACAGAAATAATAATAAACTTGTTTGTTTATAAATTGGTTTCGGTTTTAATTAAACAGAAGTCTGACTGCTTCTTGAAAACTTTATAAAAAAAATAATAGATGAAAAAAATTCTTTTTTCTACACTCGCTTTAGTTGTATTATTAATGGTTTCCTGTAAACCAGACCCTATCATCGAAGAGGATAAAACGGCAAACATTGAAGTAAACTTTGTTGCAGAATACCAAGATAGCCCTTTAGTTGTATTTGGAGAAGACTATTCTTATCCTGAATTAGGGAATGCTTTCAACGTAAAGAAATTCCAATTTTTAATTACTGACTTAGTATTGTTGAAAGACGGTACAGGTGATGCTACAGAATTGGCAGAAGTAGAGTTGATAGAATTTACAGATAAAACAACAGAAGATTTAGCAGTTAAAGGAACGGCACGTTCTTATGAGAGTATTCCCGTTGGCGAATATTCAGGTATTCGTTTTGGTTTTGGTGTGAATAATGAATTGAATAGAGCAGAAACACAAGAAAACTATACTGCAGGAGAACCTTTAACAAAAGATTTCTGGGCTGGTTGGAATAGTTATATCTTCTCTAAGATAGAAGGTGACTTTGATATGAATGGAGACGGGCTTTATGATGATGCTTCTGATTTTTCATATTCGTTACACACAGGTACTAATGAAGGCTATAATGTTATTACGATTAATGCGCCAATAACGGTAGCTGTAGATAGTGATAATGTGACTAAAATTGTAGTTGACCTTGGGAAAATGTTAGGAAACGACAGTGAAGTTTATGACATTGTTGATATAGACAATCGTACGACACACAGTTTAGATAATGTAGGTGAAGTGCTTCAATTGTTAGACTATGCAAAAAGTGCTTTCTCTATTCGCTAATTGAAGAATTGATATAAAGTGAAAGCTTTACTATGAAAAATGAGGTTTTCAACTGGTTTGAAAACCTCATTTTTTATAAGTGCTATAAAAAAATACGTTCTTCGCCAAATCGTGTGACAGGAAAAAATAAAAAGCTAAAATCAAATAAGTGGTGCGTGGTATTTATTTCAGTAAAATTTAGGAACAAGATTTTTTTGATAGTTTTCTTTTAAAAATCGTTGCATAGCCTACGTTACGGAACTATTTTTTAAGAGGAAAATAGCGGAAAAAGATGTTGATAAATTACCGAAATAAATAGTTCGCTGTAAAGTGATAAATAATTGTGTCCGACTACTTAACTACTTAGCTTTTTATTTTTTTCATGTCACTTTCACACGATTTGGCGGAGAACCAAAAAATAAAATATGAAATTTTCCGCCTTATTATTGTTGTTGTGCAGTATTTTATTTCTTGCAGTGAGCTGTGAAGATGAGGAGCTAATATTAGCTTCAGGTGATTTATTAGATATTGCTTATAACCCTACGCCTTATGAGATGATTCAACCGACAGGTTTTCCTATGATGGCTATTCCTGCTGATAATCCGATGACGCAAGAAGGCTTTGAATTAGGACGTAGACTTTTTTACGATGTAAGGTTGTCAAAAGATAATTCGATGTCTTGTGCCACTTGTCATTTACCAGAGTTGAGTTTTACAGATGCCACAGCATTCAGTACAGGAATAGACGGAGAGATGACACGGCGTAGTTCCATGTCTCTTGTCAATGTTGGCTATACTGCGACAGGATTGTTTTGGGATGGTAGAGTACAGACATTAGAAGAGCAAGCACTTCAACCTGTAACGGACCCAATAGAATTAATAAATACTTGGGATGTTGTAGAAGAAATGATGAAGACGGATGCAGAGTATCCTGCTATGTTTAGAAGGGCATTTGGTATCGAAGATACCTCTGAGGTAGACAGTCTTTTAGCAGCTAAAGCAATTGCTCAGTTTGAGCGCGCGTTGGTTAGCTCTAATAGTAAGTATGATAAATGGGTATTGGAAAGAGATTTTAGCTATGAATATACAGATAGTGAGTCACGAGGACAAGAAATGTTTTTTGATTTGGGAAGTATACCAGGAGGAAGTGGAGTAAAAGATGCAGAATGTTTTCACTGTCATGGTAGTGCGTTGCTTACTGAAGGAAATTTCTTCAATAATGGACTGGACGAGTATCCTACTTTAGAAGATTATGAAGATAAGGGAGCTGGAGAAGTAACGGGAAATATTGCTGATTATGGTAAATTTAGGTCACCAACTTTAAGGAATATTGAATTAACAGCTCCATACATGCATGATGGCCGATTTCAGACCTTAGAGGAAGTCATTGAGCATTACAGCTCAGGAGTGCATTTTGCGACAAATTTAGACCCGGACCTTAGAGCACCTCTTAATTTAACGGAAGGTGAAAAAGAAGACCTAATTAACTTCTTAAAGACATTAACAGACACAGAATTCACTGAAAATCCCGCATTTCAAAATCCATTCTAAAAATAAAATGGCGCTTATTCACAAGGAGTAAGCGCCATTTTAAATTGGTAAATCTGCTTAGACCTATTGTCTAATAATAACAGACTGTACATTCTTTTTACCTGCAGCTTCTGTCACTATCCAATACAAACCTTCCGATAAATTTCTCACATCAATTGTATTAGCGTCATTAGCATTAGCTTTTACAGAGGTTAGTAATTCTCCCGCAGTATTATATATAGCGATGTTTCCCTTATTCGTATCTGTCGAAATCCAATTAACTTGTACAAAATCAGTCGCAGGATTTGGAGAAATGGATACATTAGCTAAAGACGCAAATTCATCATTTACACTAGTAACCTGCTGAAATTGAAGGAAAAAAGCACGTGCAGCCTGAATAGCAGGTGAAACACATTGTCCATGCGTGAAATTATCATTCAGATTTAATGCTTCTAAATCAGGAGCTCCCGCAGCATTCATTGCTTCTTCCGCAATGACACTATTCATAAAAGGAACTTGGTCATCTCCCATGCAATAGTATAAACGTGTTGGTGCTTGTGGCGCCCAATCAAAAACATCATTATCTTCTAGTGCAAGATTTACAGGATGATTTGGATTACTCTCTATTGCTGCCACCAAAGTATCTTGCAACATACGCTTTGGATAAGAACCTCCCTCATTTGCTTGTAATAATGTTTGCAATTCTACTTCCAATTCCCACAAAGTAATTTCCTCTGCGGCAAATAGGTCGACTTTCACAGCATACTCAGGCTTAAAGAAATCTTCAGTCGAGTCCGCAATGTCATAAACAGCATTGAAAGACAACATTGTATTAGGAATGTATGCTGTAGAGAAGTACTCTGAGTCATCTAGAATTAAATCGCGCATTGCACCTGACATGCTATAAGGTCCAGACATTGGAGCCGAAGCAGTTACAGTGAATTCATCTGCAAAATTTTCTTGAATTTCGCGATGTACTGCTGCTGCTGCATGACCGCCTTGTGAATATCCAGCTATGAACAATTGGTCATTCAGTTTAGCCGTTTGACCTTCTTGCTCTATCAGTTCTCGTGTAGCAAACAATAAATCAATTGCTGCCGAAGCTTCTGTTGCCGCATGTACATAAGGATGAGTACCAGGAGAGTCTCCCAAACCTAAAAAGTCAGCAGAAGAAGTTACATATCCAAATGAAGCAAAGATTAATCCCAATGGGTCTCCCGCTAAATTAGAAGGCACCTCTTCTCTCGAACCTACCGTACCGTGCTGATAGCATAGCAAAGGATATCTTGAGTCTGTATCAGGAATAGCGACCAAACCTGATGCCACAGAGTTATTACCGTCTATATCTGGAGTGTTATAAGTTACCTTATATATATTAACTCCATTATTCATCAAGAAGCCAGGAACACCATATTGAATTTCAATTTCAAATGTTGTCAAATTGTCGATAAATTCTGCATTTATCAGAGTTTGTGCATTTGCAGTGAAGAAGTAAGAAAGGAGAAAGAGTGTAAAAGTTATTTTTTTCATTTGAAAAGTGGTTGATGATGGTGAAAAGATGAGAATTACAGAACGACACATACGTAAGTATGCGTATTTATTTTGGTTCTCTGACAAATCACTGCTTGTCCCGCAACGCGGGGGGATTTGTCAAAGAACGTTTATTTTTAAAACTTTGCTTACACGGTATTTAAGTGCGTGACATTATTTATGTGGGTAAATTTGAGAGAGAGATTTTTTTAGCCTGTCCTGTACAATAGTTTTCTTTTAAAAATCGTTGCATGCCGTGTGCCGATGCTTTGCTCGGCGGTCTGCATCACGCGACTATTCTTAAGAGGAAAATAACGAAAAAAAATCCTGTTGTAAGCTACGTATAATTGTGTCTGGTTAGTTACGTACTTATATACATATGCCATTCAAACTAAAGAACCAAAGTCTAATATCTTCTAATTGCCCAAATAAGGATTAATCTAGAACAAACTAAATAAATCTTTCACTGTAGGTATACGACCAACTTGAAAACCCTCAGCATAAGCCACATTTGCAGGTCTACCCCAAGTTTTATTTTTTGACTTAACAATATCAAAAAAATCATGCCCAGTCAATGGAGTATCAGGTGCATCACTATTTGGGTCATGAAATTGAGATTTAAAGCACTTAATAAGCTCAATCTTTTTATCCAGGTATTCTGAAATGTCTACCGTGAAATCTGGAACTAAATCTTTATCTTGTACATAATGGTAAAATGCACGAGGACGCCAACGTTCTTGAGAGTTGCCTTCACTATCAAAAGTCTCAATCTTCATGAGCCCAGAATAGAAACAAGCGTCAGCTTGTAATTTTGCAGAACGACCATGGTCAGGATGTCGGTCATCTTTAGCATTCAGTAATATAACTTCAGGACGAGCTGCGCGAATAACTTCGATAATCTTAATCAAGTTCTCTTTGGAAGTAGTGAAAAAACCATCTGCCATGCGCAAGTTAACGCGAAACTTGGCTCCCATCATTTGTGCTGACGCGGCGGACTCCTTGTCTCTTAGCTCTGCGGAACCTCTTGTTCCTAATTCTCCGCGTGTCATATCCACAAGACCTACTGTCTTCCCCTGACTGATATGTCGTAGGAGAGTTCCACTTGCACTTAATTCTATGTCATCAGGATGAACCCCAATGGCTAAAATGTCAACTTTTTGAATCATACTAATATTTTTTGCTTTGAAGAATTAAACGATAGCAACTTATAATAGTTCACACCTTAATATATACTATGGAAGTATTTGTCGTATAAAGGTAGTTTTAAACTCTATTTGATGAGTCATTGAGCTTAGATTTATTAAGGAGGCAATAATTTTCAATTAAAGTTATAACAGATAATTCTTCTTTGGTAGAGTAATGATAGTATAACAGCGAAATAATTGAGTAATCTACCCCACTATCATCTATGTCTTATAGGTGGAAATCATGTAATGGATATTGAAAAGTTATTTTCGCTTAAAATAATCTAGAATATATGAGATTCAATGTAAGAAAATATGATTCTGGAAAATATGAAAAAATCCGGCAAAGAGGGGTAAAGAAGGAACTGTTCAAACTATAATTTTAATAACAATCTATACCATGAAACCTAAGATTTTTCAAGTCCAGTTACATTCGATAAAAATCAAATATTTATTGAAAAAAAAACAAAAAAGACTTGCAGATTAACGAGAAGTATTATACTTTTGCACCCGCTTTGGAAGCATGGCGATTGTAATATGTTTAAACAGTTTTAAATTCTGTTTATACATGTATAAGTGTATTTTGACGAAACTAAAAGTAAAATAATTTTAAAATACTTTTATTTTATTTTGTTTTAGAAAATAACTCGTAGTACATTTGCACTCGCTAAGAAAGCTTAGCGTTAATAAAGCAAGAGGAAGCATATTTTAAATATTGTTTCTTTGTGTTAGTAAGGGGAGTAAGGAAATTGAAAGCAAAATAATTTAAAAATAATTTAGATTTATTTGTTTTATAAATTAACTCAACGTACCTTTGCGCTCCACTTCGGAAAGCAAGTAATAATGATTACTAAAATGTTTTTCGGGTGAAAAGAAAATAAAGTTATTTAATCTGGATTATAGGATTGGATTAGCTTTTGAAAAGTTCATTGACATTGAGAGAATATAGTATGTTTTCAACAACATACAGCACAATAATAGGTAAAATAGTATATTAGATTATACACTTATAAGAACTTAATAATTTTCGATAGTAATATTTATTACTGACAGAATTAAACACGATGTGGTAAAGAAATCGAGATTGTATTAGCAGTTTACTGTTAGTATTAATTTCAAAAAAGCTTTACTATGGAGAGTTTGATCCTGGCTCAGGATGAACGCTAGCGGGAGGCTTAATACATGCAAGTCGAGGGGCAGCGTGCGGAACTTCGGTTCTGTGACGGCGACCGGCGCACGGGTGCGTAACGCGTACACAACATACCTTATACTGGAGAATAGCCCTTGGAAACGAGGATTAATGCTCCATAGTATCAACTGACCGCATGGTCTGGTTGATTAAAGCTCCGGCGGTATAAGATTGGTGTGCGTACCATTAGATAGTTGGTGAGGTAACGGCTCACCAAGTCTATGATGGTTAGGGGGCGTGAGAGCGTGGACCCCCACACGGGTACTGAGACACGGACCCGACTCCTACGGGAGGCAGCAGTAAGGAATATTGGACAATGGAGGAAACTCTGATCCAGCCATCCCGCGTGTAGGATGAATGCCCTCTGGGTTGTAAACTACTTTTAGACAGGAAGAACCACATTCATTTATGAGTGTTTGACGGTACTGTCAGAATAAGCACCGGCTAATTCCGTGCCAGCAGCCGCGGTAATACGGAAGGTGCAAGCGTTATCCGGAATCACTGGGTTTAAAGGGTGCGTAGGCTGTTTTATAAGTCAGAAGTGAAAGATGCGGGCTTAACCTGCAAACTGCTTTTGAAACTGTAAGACTTGAAATAGGTTGAGGTTAGCGGAATGTGACATGTAGCGGTGAAATGCATAGATATGTCATAGAACACCAATTGCGAAGGCAGCTGACTAGACCTCATTTGACGCTGAGGCACGAAAGCGTGGGGAGCGAACAGGATTAGATACCCTGGTAGTCCACGCCCTAAACGATGCTTACTCGATATCTGCAATTATGTGGGTGTCCAAGGGAAACCGTTAAGTAAGCCACCTGGGGAGTACGTTCGCAAGAATGAAACTCAAAGGAATTGACGGGGGTCCGCACAAGCGGTGGAGCATGTGGTTTAATTCGATGATACGCGAGGAACCTTACCTAGGCTCGAACGCTACTTGACCGCTT
>CALDUB010000401.1 GCA_937923465.1 uncultured Saprospiraceae bacterium | reverse complement strand
CAGGGTTCATTCTTGCTATCATTTTACTTGTCATCGGATTAAAAGTTGATAACTTCAATCTTGGAATGTTTTCAATCTCTTTAATTTTCTTAATTTTTCTTGGCTACTTTTCATTAGCAGAACCATTGACTTATATCCGATTTTTTGCTTGTTCCAAAAGTGATTTTTTACAAAGGAAGATGAAAACTGCGGCATTATATAGCCTTAGTTTTGCATTACCATTTGCGACTATTTTAGGAATTTTCTATCCTGATAAAATTTTATTTATTGCTATCCTACTTTTACTCGGCGTACTTTACGTTTGGGCAGCTTTACTAGGGAAGTATGCCTCTTATCCTTCTGCTCTTAATATCATGCAAGGTTTTGCACTAGGATTTTCACTTATGTTCCCACCGTTCTTATTATTAATCATTCCATGGTTTTACAAACTGTCATTAAAAAATGAGTCCTTTGATAAATTTCATAATGAGTGATACAGAAAAAATAAAAACTAAGCGATTATCTGAATTTTAGTTTTTATTTTTTCTCTATCACGAAATTTATCAAAGAACAAAAAACGATAAAATCCTATTAGATGCTTGAAATTAAAGCCTTACATAAATCATACGGAGAAAAAGAAGTCCTTCAAGACATCAATCTCACTTTTCAATCTGGTGTCATCAGTGGCGTAGTTGGAAAAAATGGCGCAGGCAAGACGACGCTTTTTCGCTGTATAGCAGGCTTAGAGAAATATTTAGGGACTATTAAATATTCAAAGGGGAAATTGGCAAGTCTCACAGGATTTCTCTCTACCAATCCTTACTACTTAGCAAAATTAACGGGTAAAGAATACCTCCAATTACTTTGTAATGGCAGGAATATTCAAGCTACTGATTTTTCGGCTGCCAATATTTTTGATTTACCTTTAGAGCAATATGCGTCGACTTATTCGACAGGGATGAAGAAGAAACTAGCACTGACCGGTATCTTACTTCAAAAAAATGAGATTTTTATTTTGGATGAGCCTTTTAGCGGTGTAGATATTGAGAGTAATATCTTACTACAGCAAGTCTTGCAAAAATTAAAAGAATTAGATAAAATCGTGATACTCTCTTCGCATGTATTTCCTGTTTTAGAAGAAATTTGTGATAATCTGAACTACCTTGAAAATGGTCAGATTAAGAGTATGGCTGCGGGGAAAGAGGACTTTGCTAAGATAGCGGAACAGATGTCAGGGGGCGGAGTGTCAAGTCGGATAGAGGCTTTGGATTTATAGAAATCTCTTCGTTATTTGACTTGTTTGTAAATAAGGAATACGTAAATGAAATTTATATTTTTTCGTTAGTTTTCTTTAAAAAATCAGTGCATACCGTGTTCCGACGCTTTGCTCGGGAGCGGAATAAAGATATTTTCATATGCGTGTTTATTATTTGTAAACAAGTCTATTATCTACAAAAAAAGCTCAGGCGTTATGCCTGAGCTTTTTTTATTCATCTACTCCTTCTCCTTCATAAACCACCGCACCAATATCGGTATCAGCATCAAATCTGCAATCAGCGCCGTAAACAACGTTAAACTGACCAATAATCCAACCGTCACCGAAGGTGGATGAATGGAAAACAGCATTATCAAAAAGCCAAAGAAAAGGATAAGAGTCGTCAAGACAATTGCCTTTCCTGTCTCTACAAATGTGACATGTAGACTTTCATCAATCGTCTTTCCTTTATTCCTCGCCAGTTTATATTTACTTAAAAAGTGTATCGTATCATCCACGGCAATACCAAAGATAACCGCAAAAACAATACTGACGCCCGCCTCTAAATCTATTCCTAGAAAACCCAATAAGGCCCCCGCTAATAGCAAAGGGAAAATATTTGGAACAAGCGAAATGAAAAGCATGCGCACATTTTTGAACAACAAGCCCATTAATATACTCACAATAGCAATTGCCATTGCCAAACCGTACATCAGACTCTCTCGTACATAAACAGAATTTTTATCGACAATCAATCCTGTTCCTGTCCGTTTGACATCAATTAACTTTGTATTTGCGCTAATCCAAGCATCCATTTTGTCGCCTGCTGCTGCTAAGTCATCTGCCCCCATATCTAATACCCGCGAAGTGATACGCGCTTTTTGCTTGTCTTTACTCACCATAATCGCAATACCGCCAGAAGACTCAGGTATCTTGTCTGCAAATCGCTTTTGCTTTTTGAACTGGGCCTCTGTATCAGGTAGCTTGTATTCTTCGGTTTTGCCTCGGTTAAAGGCTTGATTTATACTCTTGTACAAAGTTGTAATAGAAGCAATCGCACGAACGGCAGGATAGTTTTCACGTAGATGGTCTTCTATTTTTGCAATTTCCTTTATCACTTCGTAGTCCGTTGCTTTATGTCCTTCTTTCACCGTCACGGCAAATTCTAATGGACGGAAACCTGTGAATTTTTTCTCGAAGAAAAGAAAGTCTTCCGTTATTTTTGCACCAATAGGTAGGTTGTGTACAATTGTGTAATTCGTGGTAATCTTTGAGATACCGTAGAAACTCAAACCTGTAATGGCAATCGCGCTAATCGCAATACGAACGGGATATTTTTTCGTAAAATCATAAGCCCAATTCATCGACTTGTCCCAAAATTTTTGTCCTCGCCCAATCTTCATCAAACTATCTACATCATACATCGAAATCAAAGCTGTCGTGAAACAAACCACTGTGAAATAAGCGACCAAAACCCCAATAGCAGAGTTAACCCCAAACTCCCGAATCGGAATAACTCGACTACTCACAAGTGAAAGAAAACCAATAGCTGTCGTCACCGAAGTCAATAAGGTCGCCATTCCAATTTCTCGAATCGTCGTATTAATCGCTGTTGTTCTATCCTCTCCTTTTCGCAATTCGTCTATGTACTTTGACATAATATGAATAACATCCGAGGTCCCGACGATAATCATCAAGACAGGATATAAGGCAGACATCATACTCAATTCTCGTCCCCAAAGCCCCATTAAGCCCATGAAAATTAACATCCCTAGTCCCACTGATGAAATAGCAATAATAATCCCTCGGACGCGGCGAAAAATGTAAAACATAACCAATCCAACCAAAAACAGGGAGACAATACCCGATACCAGTATTTCTCGGAATTGCATTTCGACTAGTTCTTCAGTAAAATAAGAACGCCCCAAATAATGATAATCATCAAAGCTGTAAGTAGCCATTAAGCTATCCATACCCGCCATCATATCTTTTGACTCTTCGAGCATCATGCCCGTTTCTGTCCGCGTAAAAATAGCGAGAGTCGTCGCGTCTTCTGAGATTAGATTGTAGACAAAACGTTCATCTTGTAAGATTTTCGCCTTATCCGCTTCATATTTTTCGGGCTTGTCAATATGAATAGCAGGCACCGTAGTCATCCCAAAAGGTGTCTTTATTGGATATTCAAACTTGGTGATAGATTGACTTTCGGTAATATAAGGTACGCCCTTAATTTTGATGGTCAAATCGTGGAAGTCCTCTAAAAATTGCTGTTCAAAAACGCCTTCTTTGCGTTCAACGGCAACAATTAGAAAATTATCATCGGTTTCAAAGTCCTCGATAAATTCTTGGAAAAATTCCAAATCAGGGTCTCCTTGAGGGAAAAACTGTTCAAAATCAAAACTGAATTTTATCTGAAATATTCCGTATAAACTTAATAAAGATAAGAGTCCGAAAGTGATGAAAGAAATTTTACGCAGCCTCGGTGTCATGCAGATAGTTTGATTACAAAAAAATGAGACGTTAGATAATTGAGTCTAAAATCTAAATATTAAGATGTCGTGAAAGAAACTTCAATGAGGCGGTAAAGTTCAGAAAATATGAAGAGAATCAAGGAATAATTGAGAGTTTATTGAAGATAAGTAGCAGGACACAATTATTCAAACGTTAATACAGGACAATTTTCTGTTTGATTTCACTTTGAAAATCCTTAAAGACCGTAGGGTATTGGCGGTTTTCAAAGCCAAATCAATCAAAAAATATTCTCTCTCTTAACATCCGAATAATTATGTCCGACTACTTAAGTAAGTGACGATTAGACAAAAAAGTCCGAACTGTATACACAATTCGGACTTAATTCTTTTGGGACTATTTTCTTACATTTTCATTCTTAGACCTACTTGCATTCCTGCTACAAAATAATTTTGGTCTAGTTCATGATTTTCTGTTGTGAACGAATTCAAATAATATCGACCATATGGTTCAAAAATAAAATGAAAGGCTGGCGTAATTTTATAATTAACGGCAAAACTACCGTACAAACTCACACCGACATTTCTCTTAAAGGCTTCGTAGTGATTAGAACTATTCGTTGAAAAATCAACAATCTCACTATTTGGAGTTAAAAAACGTCCTTCTTGACTTGAAGTGATATTGATATATGCACCTCCATTTAGACTAACGTTATACTTATCTCTATCTATTTCATAGCCTATTATGACAGGAACATCTAATAATTTATGACGATTAGCATATGAAAAATTTTGAACTTGTGAAGTCAACACGGTGTCTATGCCTAGGATATTACCTTCTGTATCTGTAGTGGTAATATACCTTTCGTCTTCGGTATAAATTCTTTGACTAAACGGTTCTTTTATTGTGCTGTAAATTAATCCCGTACGCATTGCAAAGCCACCTTTCATTACAGCTGAAGCTCTAAATCCAATACTAGCAGACTCTTGCATTCCTTCCGTTTTATTACGTAAGATTGCATACGTTTCACCGTCGCCTTGTTTTGGAGACAATGTTCTAAAAGCCATATCTATAGACGTGATTGCATCAAAATATAAGTAAGCTTTTCTTGCCTTCCAGCCACATTCTATCTTCGGCATTGCAGCATAATACTTATCATCTACTAATAGTCCTTTGCTTTCTAATGGGTCGACCAAAACAGATTGATGAGCGATTTCTTGCTCTGCAACTTCTGCATTCTCCTCAATATCTACTAACTCATTCTCCATTGGAAGAGTAGAATTTTTGTTCAAAATATTCTCTAACTCTTCCGTATTAAAAGAACTTGCAACCTTTTCTATCTCCGCTTTAGTTGAAAGTGCTTGATTAACCTCATCTGATTTCTCGATAACCGTTGTCACAACATCTGTAGATAATGAAGTCGCTTCATTATTAAATTTAGTTTGTTCTTGCTGTCGCTGTTGTGTATTATCAAGAGATACTCTTTCTTCCCTTGTACTATTATTGTTTTCGATAATGCTTGCTGTAGTCGTTGATTTCTCTTGTCCCGCTACTTCCGTTTCCGATTCAATTTGAGCGATTGTTTGAGTTTGATTGTTCTCTATTGCTTTTTTAACCGTAGCTTGATTTTCTGAATTAGTAATTGTTGTTTCCCCTTTTGAGATATTACTATCAGAAGTCACTTGCCAGTACATAAATCCAAGCCCCAATAGTAAAACCATCGCAGAGATGCCCGCTTTGATGCGCCACCCAAAGATACTTGCAGTTTGTTGTTCTTCGCGTTTTTTGTCCATCGCATCAAACAAACCTGCAGGCACAGGAGAAGAATAACTATTCAGTTTTTCCCGTAACAAATCATCTGATTTCTTATCTGATTTCATACTTCTATAAAGATGTTAGACATTAGACATTAGACGTTAGATTAAAACCTTTTTGGTATAATATTTAACGTCTAGTACCTAATATCTCAATTTTTCTAACTTAAAAATAAAAGCCCTGTTATCAATTGCCACAAACCACTATTAACACCTAAATGTGCTAATTTTTCTTGCAATAATTTTCTTGCTTTTACTAACTGCGAACGACTCGTACTCTCACCAATGCCGAGCGATTTCGCTATTTCTTTATGACTATAACCTTCAATCACGTAGAGGTTAAAAACCACACGATAACCTTCTGGCAAAGTCGCTATCTCTTTTAATAATTCTTCCTCTGCTAAATTACTAATCGCTTCTGCACTCACTGGACTATCATGATAATCGGGCAGTCCAATTGTCTCTTTTTGAAAAGAGCTCTTATTATAATTTTTTAGCGCAGTATTCACCGCTATACGTCGTATCCACCCCTCAAACGAGCCTTTCCCCTCAAATTTTTTGAGGTTATTGAAGACTTTTATAAATGCGTCTTGGAGCAAATCTTCAGCTTCGAGCTGATGCCGAGCGTAGCGTCTCGTAACTGTGAGCATCTTCCCTGCGTATCGATTAAATAACTCCCTTTGACATTCTTTGTCTTCGCGTATGCAGCCTTGTATGAGGTCTTTTTCTGTCATAAAAGCAGATGAACACGAATAAATTAGAGGTTGAAAAGGCAGTCAGGAAAAAAATTGAGTTGCGAGACTAACCTGTTTTTTATTATTGCAAAATCAGAATTTGTCGATAATAAAAAAGCGAAGTGGGTTGTAAATAAGTCTTTAAAATGTTTCTAATGAAACACGAACTGTTGAAGGTTGACTTTTTATCCTCTCCCGGAAAACCCACGGGTTGTGAAAGATTCTCAGGCCTTTCCTCTCGCAACTCAACGAAATTGAGTGTTATGAATATTCACTCAGGTGAAACTACTACTGACTCTAAGAGTCGCTCAATTTCGTTTTCGCTGCCTTATTTCATAAAAATAATCAAAAATAATGAAAGTTTTTTGGGGGACAATTCC
>CALDUB010000400.1 GCA_937923465.1 uncultured Saprospiraceae bacterium | reverse complement strand
AACAAACTCGTAAATCTGCGCTTGGTCTTCACTTATAATTGTCTGATAATGCGGTTCAAAGTCTTCATTTTGAGCGTATAATTCATAATTTTCATCATCATAATTTCCTGATGCAAAAAGCACTTCTCCGTCTTCATTCTCAACAATGAATTCAATAAAAGCACGGCGTGCAGGATATCCTGACGGAAATTTATGACCTGTTTTGTTTAAGATATTAACTTGAAAAAAGGCGGTATCGGTGGTACGTTCCACAAATTCTAAATTCATATTCACCGCATTGAAACGTAATAATTGCTCTGTTTTTGCAATGACTTCATCAAACTGTTCGGGCGTGGCAGTAATGCCTAATACCTCTCTATTTTCTTTCATTAACTTCAACATCGTCGTATTTGCGCCCACCAAATCATGCAGATAAAAAGAGTCTCGTTGTTGCGTATCGTGTCCTGCGACTAAGAAAAAAGAACCTTTTTCAACCTCTGGTAAGTGACAAGATTGACAAGAAATATCCTCGGCAGAGTAACGAGAATTTTGCCATTCATGATAAGTTGCTTGCTCGACAAATTTATTGCCTGTTGCATTGCCTTCGTAATCTAAAGTTTCAGTAATCAAGGTGTGACAACCCGAACAAACCGCAGAATTACTGATATGCTCACTAAACTCTGGTTTGTAATCTGTAGACAACAACATAGGAGATTCCAATGGCGAAACAAAAGGTCCATAAGCGACACGCGCGGTATCATAAAGCAAATTTCCAGAGTGAGCCTGTCCAACATTTTCGGGAGATTGTTGATGACAAGCTAAGCAAGAAACACCGTCCAAACCTAAGGAATCCTCTACCAATTGCTCCATACTATAAAAGTCTGCGCCTGCATGAAAAGCGGCAAAATGCCCCATAGGTGCGTGACAAGAAGTACATTTGGACTCGATTTTTTGTTTGCGGTCGCTATACAGTAAGACTTCATGACTCACCTTTGCGCGCCAAAATGGGTCTTTGGCAGAGTTGGCCATCATCGTTGCGCGCCAATCGTCTACCACATTTATATCATTGCCTAATAAATCAACACTCGCAATCATAGCCGTATCGTAACCGTGACACTCGTCACAGTGGCTAGAACTTAAAAACAATCCATTGTAGCCTTCAGGAATGGTGTCTACCATCGCTGCCCAAATCTTTAGTTCATCTTGATTGTGAAAATGAGCGGAATTATCGGTATTGGTGTCGACCCAATTCATGAGAAAAGGAATGGAAAAAAGCAGGGCGCAAATGCCCGTCATGCGTAAGTCTAACATTGTATTTTTTTGGTGATATTGCGTGTGTCCACAATTTAAGATATATCTTTGATTGGAGGCAGGTGAAAATTGGAGTTTGTCAGGGGCTTGGCGTTTTTAGATAAATTTCATATTATTAGCGCTTTAATGTCAAGTTGAATACTGTTCTACCTGTTTTTTTGAAAAAATATAAAAAACATCCTCTAGCAGGTAGGTCTTTCTTTACTTCACTTGTCTTTATAAATGAAATCGGTCTCAGACCAAAATTTACCTAGTACAATCTAAACAAAAATCTAGTTAGTATGACACGAATTTACAATTTACTCTTTGCCCTTCTTTTACTGGGCATTTCTACTCATCTATCTGCCCAAATCGAGGGAGATAATATCTTTGCGGATGACCAAGTTATCAGAATTGACTTGGAATTTTCGCAAGTAAGCTTTTTCGATAGTTTGACAGCTAATTACGAGACGAGTACTTACATGGCAGCCGATTTGACCTTGACGGACAACACAGGAACTTACTCTTTTGAAGATGTAGGCGTTCGCTTAAAAGGAAATTCAACTTATGGACATCCAAATAATAAAAAATCATTTAAAATTGATTTTAATAAGTATGTCTCTGGTCAAAATTATGACGGATTAAAGAAGCTAAACTTTAGCAATGGCTTCAAAGACCCGACATTTTTGCGTGAAAAAGTCTTTTTTGACGTCAGTAAAGCTGCTGGTGCTCCTGCGCCGCGTGCGAACTTTGCAAATGTGTATTTTAATGGTACGCTTTGGGGATTTTATACTGTAGTTGAGCAGATTGATGACCAATTTTTGGATTGGAGAATCGGTGATGATGACGGGAACTTGTTTAAAGCAGGTTCTAATTTTGGAGCAGGTCCACAAGGTGGTGGCACTCCAGCCGACTTGGTTTACTATGGCGATAATCAATCTTCATACGAAGAGCGTTATGAGTTGAAATCAAATGAAGATGAAAATGATTGGACAGATTTGATTGAGTTCATGGATTTTATTAACAATTCGTCTGATGCAGATTTCACGGCAGAATTGGCGAATAAATTAGAACTGGGAGAATATTTAACCTCAGCTGCATTGGACAATATGTTTGGCAATTTTGACAGTTACACTGGTTCTGCCCGTAACTGGTACATCTACCACAACTTGACAACTGACAAATGGGAATGGATAAAATGGGACGGAAATGAGAGTTTTGGTAGCTATCCCGCTGGCGGCGGTGGTCCTGGCGGTGGAAACAATATTCCTACTCTAGCTATTGATTATTCCGATGATGACCGTCCGCTTTTAGAGAATATTTTTGACAGCCCGACGCTTTATGCACAGTATCAAAACAAGATGTGTGTGATTGTAGAGAATTACTTTAATCCTGCCTACATGAACCCCAAAATTGATGCATTGAAAGATTTAATTCAAGAATCTGTATTTGCAGATAATAACAAACAGTACACCAATGCTGACTTTACAACAAACATCGAAACTGACCTTGGTGGCGGTGGTCCTGGTCCAGGTGGGGGGACGACTTACGGTTTAAAATCTTTCGTTTCAGAACGTAATGCATACTTGACAGGTGTTTTAGATTGTACTAGTGTTGCGACGCAAGATGTTAGTTATGAGCAAGTTAAAATATATCCTAATCCTACTACTGACTTTTTGGTTTTAGGAGAGGTTACTTCTGATGTTCTTATCTATGATGCACGTGGTGTATTGGTTTCACAAGTATCCAGCTATGCTGGACAGTTGGACGTGAGTCAACTTTCGGGCGGTTTATACTTTTTGACTTTTGAGCAAGATGAAGGAAAAAGAGTTTCTGCTACTTTTGTAAAAATGTAAGTCTAACTATGGACTTAAAGATGCCCTGTAGTTCTTTGTTGAACTATGGGGTTTTCTTTTTTTTGGAATTTACCCAACCATTCTCAAAGAGTAAGGGGTCTAATCTGATATAAACCATTTGAATTCATTTTCAATTTTCAACATGAAAGCTTTCATCAAATTTATTTCTTTTCTTTTCCTATTCTGCCTTACAATAATATCTTGTAAAGTTGAGGAGGTCATTGAAGATGAAATTACGCCATTACCTTTGGTCGTTTGTATAACGCAAGCTAGCTATCGAGGAACAAATGTCTGTAGTGACTTAGAAACTGCCGCAGCTGTAGAATTAGGAGACAGTAGTCTTTTGATTATTAGCAATTTTTTCGATTTTGCGGACTCGACTACGATTACAGAAAATCAATCTCTGTTTATTGATTATGGTCCTGTTGACTCTACTCTTTATAATTCTGGTGTATTGTGTGGCGTTGCAATTGTTGCTCCTGTTGCAGAAATCACTTGTTTTGATTTAGATTAAAAACACATAAAAAATAAATTGTTAATATTTTCACTTGCGACTTGTAAAGCGTGACTTGGTAGGAACACGGATTCAACGGATTTTGAAAGAGTGCTAGATAAAATCCGCGTCCTATCCGTGTTTTTCAGTGTTCATCCGCGTTCCTACCAAGTCATACTAGTCATCTATTTCCACTAAATTGTCGAGATTAGATTTTGAGTCACCTGAGGAGTATAAAAAACACAAAAACATGAAAAATATATTCATCCTATCATTAATCCTTCTTGCCACAAGCTGTGCAAAAACAGACATGGATGTAGAGGTAAAAAGCCAAGTTTTCCAATGCTGCAACATCTGGGAAGACTTCGTTACGGCTGATAATACTCTCACCGAAGCTGTATCTGAATTCTTGAGCGATAATAATATTCCTTTCTCAGAAATGGAAACAATTGACAATGGTCCAAGCTCGGTTTGTGCTTCTTGTTGTAAATGCCCTGCGGGAATGGAAGTAAAATTCAAAGTAGATGAGGAAGATTTACAAATACTTCTTGATTTGGGTTTTGAGCAATAATTAAAATTGCTTAGGCTTATGCGTCCGTCCATATTCGATACCGTCTTTCCACCATTGTTTCATTATCTCTGGGTCAAAGACTAAAGAATTATCGGTCAAATCATCCTCTAAAAAGTAAGTATTAACAGTCACATCATCATTCAAACTCGAATTGAGCATACCAATGGTAATGTCGTCTTCCCCAATGCGTGTCATCAGATAATCCAACACACGTAACAAGGTATCAAAAGGCGTTTTGATGATTGGTCGAGATACTGTTGGACGCTCTTGAGAGAGGTATATCGCATCCACCTTGGTTGCGCCTACTTCCAGCGCCTTATGTACAGGTAAATAATCTCCAAAGCCACCGTCGGCATAGTCACAACCGTCCTTATGCATCAAACTCATAAAGGGCACAAAGTTAGCAGATGCCCACATCCAATCACAAAAATCTTCATAATCACAGTCGTGAATGGACTTGTATTCTTTGGTTAGTTTCGTGAAATTAGCGACGGTTAGAATGACTTCTCGATTACCATTTCTGATAAATTTATATAGTTTTTTAGAGAATCTTCGTCCAATCAGCTTACGCAAATTACTGCTGTCCCCAAAGGTCGTTTGCCCTTTAAAAAACATGCGTATCGAGTTGATGTGATTGATACGCGTCTGATAAGCACCATCTACTTTCTTGAAATTAAAAGGTGAAATCTTGAATATCTCCTTATTCGTCACATTAGTGTAGACATCTTTCGCCAGTTCTATATCTCCTGCCGCCAAAAATGGCACTAGCAGACTTCCCGTTGATGAACCAACGAAAATATCGTATTCCTTCTTTTTTATGTCCATTAAATACTCTGCGATGCCACCCGCAAACGCGCCTTTTGCACCACCACCAGAAATGACTAATCCTCTCATTTTTTTAGACTTTAGACGAAAGATATTAGATATTAGACTTCTCAATATTTAAGTCTGAGCTTTCGTAAACCTTATATATTTGACTGCTTGACATGGCAAAAGTAACGAAAGAGTTGGATTGTTGGTATTCTTAGCTACTTTTGTTCATGTAGTCTAATATTGACTCTTAAAAATAATAGCCAAATGCAATCAACAAAGTCTCTTTTTGCCCTGTGTTTCCTTAGTTTTCTCCTTTTCTCCTCTTGCCAAGAACCACCTAAAGAAATTGCAAGCCTCATCGTCATAGATGCCAAAATTTGGACAGGGAATCCAGACCAAAAATACGCACAAGCAATGGCAATCGCAGGTAATAAAATTATCGCTGTTGGGAATACTACAGGTATTTTAACTCATAAAGGAGAGACAACCAAAGTGATAAACGCCAAAGGAAAATTCATCACGCCAGGTTTCATAGACAGCCATGTCCACTTAATGACGGGAGGTAGAAGTCTATTAAGTGTCGATTTGAGAGATGCGACAACACCAAAAGAATTTGGTAAACGCGTTGGAGATTTTGCAGCGACTATCGAGCCCAATGAATGGATTTTGGAAGGTAATTGGGACCATACACTTTGGGGAGGTGAACTGCCTCATAAAGATTGGATTGATGCACGCACGCAAGAAAATCCTGTGCTAATTATGCGCTTAGACTGGCATATGGCATTGGCGAATACCGCGGCATTAAAATATGCTGGCATTAATAAAAATACGCCTGATGTCGAAGGTGGTACGATTGAAAAAGATAAAAATGGAGAGTTAACAGGAGTATTGAAAGACAATGCTATGAATTTAGTTTTGGACAGAATGCCTGCGATGACTGTTCCACAAAAAGAAAAATCATTTGAGGCTGCTATGGATTATTTTTTGTCTAATGGCGTCACGAGCGTGCATGATGTGGACGGAATGAATAAGGATTTTGAAAGTTATTCTACTGCTTTAAAATATCGCGCTGCCGATAAACTAAAAGTTAGAATTTACGCCGCTACCCCACTGAATGAATGGAAAAAGCTGGTTAAAATGAAGGACGAAAGCGACACTTGGTTAAAGACGGGTGCTTTGAAAGGATTTGTGGATGGTTCTCTGGGTTCACATACCGCAGCTTTTCACAATCACTATACAGATAAAGAGGATGACAAAGGTTTTTTCATCAACACAGAATCTGACCTAAAAAAATGGGTTTTGGATGCGGATAAAGCTAATCTGCACGTCCTAGTTCATGCGATTGGCGATAGTGCAATTCATTCTTTGCTGAATATTTACGAGGAGGTAATCGAGACAAATGGGAAAAGAGATAGACGATTTAGAATTGAACATACACAGCATCTTGCACCAGAGGATATCAATCGTTTTGTAGAATTGGGCGTCATTCCGAGTATGCAACCTTATCATGCGATAGACGACGGTCGTTGGGCAGAAGAGTACATTGGTTCAGAGCGCATTAAGACAACTTACGCCTTCAAATCTCTAATGGATACGGGAGCTAAAGTCGCTTTTGGGAGTGATTGGGCGGTGGCACCTGCTGCGCCTTTGCAGGGGATTTATGCCGCAGTTACACGGCGCACTTTGGATGATAAAAATCCTAATGGCTGGGTTCCTGAACAGAAAATATCGGTTGAACAAGCTTTGACTGCTTATACAATTGATGCGGCTTATGCAGCTTTTGAGGAGGATATTAAGGGAAGTTTGGAGGTTGGGAAATTAGCAGATTTCGTAATTCTGAATGAAGACTTATTTGAAGTAGATGTGGTAAATATTCGGAATGTGGAGGTTTTAGAAACTTGGGTTAATGGAGAATTGCATTTTGAGAAAGGAGCAGAAATAGAAATCTTAGGTCAACATTATCAAAAACATAATGATTTTGAAAGTCTGAAAAAAGTGGTTGAACTAGTGAGCCTAGAAGTGGATAAGGAATATGTGAAATCTATCTTAGGCGAGCCAATTGATATGGGTTTTGACTATAGATATTTGGTGGATTCTACAGGAGTGAAAGGTTGTGCTTTTGGAGCTGTTTTTCACATCAATGAGGCTGGGAAGATTGACCAGAAGTGGGTGGATGAGATTTGTGAGTGATTGTTTCAAGCTTAAATTTATAACGCGTTTATCAAAAAGGAGACTTAAATAATAAAACAAATGGAAATAGGAATAGATAGTTTTGCTGCGGCTTCGCAAGATGATAAAAATGCGGACACAAAAGGTAATGCGAAATCTTTAGCGGAACTACTGGAACGTATTGAACTCGCCGACCAAGTAGGTATTGATAGTTTTGGTATTGGAGAACATCATCGAAAGGAGTTTTTGGACTCTGCTCCTACCATGATTTTGGCAGCAGCGGCAGCTCGGACTACAAATATCAAATTGCATAGCGCCGTCACGGTGCTGAGTGCGGCGGACCCTGTGCGTGTCTTTCAAAATTTTGCAACACTTGATTTAATATCAAATGGGCGAGCGGAGATTGTAGCTGGTCGCGGTTCTTTTACCGATGCTTTTCCTTTGTTTGGTTTAAATCTGCAAGACTATGATGCGCTTTTCGTAGAAAAGCTAGAGCTACTTTTAGCTATTCGCGATAATGAAACGCTCAATTGGTCTGGTAAATTTCGGGCTCCATTGCACAATCAAGCTATCTATCCAAGACCTTTACAAAAGCAATTGCCCGTTTGGTTAGGCGTCGGTGGCACACCTGCCTCTTTTGCGCGCGCTGGAACTATGGGATTGCCTCTCATGGTGGCTGTTATTGGTGGAGAAACGCATCAGTTTCGTCCTTTGGTTGACCTGTACAGACAAGCTGGCGCACAAGCAGGACATGCGCCCGAAAAATTAAAAGTAGGCTTACATTCTTTTGGATACGTCGCAGAGACAAGAGAAAAGGCGATGAATGATTTTTATCCTGGCTATGAAAAACTCATGAATAAAGTCGGCAAGGAACGCGGTTGGGCGCCAATGCAACGTGCTCGTTTTGAGGCGCAGACGGGAGACAGAGGTGCGATTGTGATTGGAAGTCCTGAGGAGGTTGCAGCTAAAATATTAAGACATAGTGATGCTCTAGGAGGGATTTCAAGGTTTAGTTTTCAGATGGATGTGGGTTTGTCGCATGAGCAGGTGAAGCGGTCTATTGAGTTGATTGGGCGGGAGGTTTGTTTGTTGGTTCGGTAGAGGATTTATATTTTATCGAGAAAAATGAGTGACCAAGTTCTAAGAATCACAAAAGCCCTGTAAGTGTTAACTTACAAGGCTTTTTTATTGTACCCCCGGGGAGAATCGAACTCCCACTCCCGAAGGAACTGGATTTTGAATCCAGCGCGTCTACCAATTCCGCCACAAGGGCAGGTACAATTCTTAAGTAAAGTAAAATTCTATTATCCTTCTTTGCTTAAGCGGACGCAAATGTAGAAATATTTTCTTTAATACGCAACAAATATTTCTTTTTTAAGTAAAAATTCTTCACTCTTTTTAAATCTTCATCGCTTCCTGTTTCTTCTGTCCAATTTTCTAAGATTTCAGAAACTTCGTCGTGTAATCCTTTTTCAAAATTATCAACTTGTCCCATTACCTTTTCATAGGCAGATGGATTGAAATCAAATTGTAATTCCATAATTTCTTCGTTGATGTCCATCATCTCCATTAGAAATTCTTGGGGCAATTTATTTTCTCCTTCTTTTCCGTAAACGCCCTTTTCGTCCAAAATATACTTCATCCGAGCATCCGCATTCTTTAAAACTTTGTATGCTTTATTGTTCAGCGTGGACAATTCTAGTATCTCCGCCTGCTTTTCATCGCTTTCTGTCGCAAAAAAATCAGGGTGATACTTTTTACTATTTGCGTAAAATTGCTTTTTCAAGCCCGCCGCATCGACCTTAAAGGTCATCGGTATATTGTAGAGTTCAAAATAATTCATTCAATAGAGTTGTAAAGTTGTAGACTTGTAAAGTTTTATAGTTGTAGAGTACGCAACTATAAAACTTTACAAGTCTTCACCTTTTCTTAAAACCAGCCTTTGATTAATCCCCAGATGTCATTTCCATTCGCAAAAATCATCAAAGCACCGATTAAGATTAAACCAGCGTACATCATCACTTCCATGACACGTTCGGGTACGGTGCGACCTGTCACCATTTCGTACAATAGGAATACAACGTGTCCACCGTCCAAAATCGGAATAGGTAAAAGGTTCATAAATCCTAAAATCAAAGATAAAATACCCGTCATATACCAAAAACGCTCCCAAATCCATTCTTGACCAAATAAGCCACCAATCGAGATAAAGCCACCAAGACTGTCTTTTGCTGCAATTTCTCCGCTAAATATCTTACCAAAAGCTTTCACTTGAGTCGCTAAGAAATTATAACTGTCTTCTGTTCCTTTACTAAATGACTCTCCAAAAGTGTATTCGTCGCGTTGAGACTCGTAGTATCTTTCAGGACCAAAAGAACCCAATCCTACTTTTCCTTCTTCTGTCACTTGAACTTTGGCATCAAATTTCTGATTTCCACGGATATAACCAATTTTAATCTCCTTTCCTTTATTTGGTCTAACAGCCTTAACGAAGTCAGAAAAATAAGGTGCAGGAAGATTATTTACAGTAATAATACTATCCCCTTTTTCAAATCCAGCCGCCGCCGCAGGCGAATTTTTAACTACTTGCCCCACCACAAATGGCAGTCTGTAAGTAATAAAAGTAGCGCCTTGTTTCGTCTCCGAGATAATACGTTTACCATATCCTTCAGGAACATCCAATGTTACATTTTGACCGCTACGATTAACTGTCACCGTGCTTACCCCGTCAATCGCAATACCTTGTATCACTGTACCTGGATTAAAACGCTCAAATGGTTTATCCCCTACTTTCAAAATCTTATCGCCGTCACGCAAGCCTAAATCCATTGCCAAACTGTCAACAGCGATACCATAGGCTACGTTCTTTGCTGGATAATACTCCTTTCCCCAAGTAAATAATACCATAGAAAGTAAGAAAATACCCAAGATAAAGTTAACCGTCACACCACCGACCATGATAATTAGACGCTGCCATGCTGGTTTTGAACGAAATTCCCAATCTTCTGCTGGTTTATCGAGTTGCTCTTTGTCGAACGACTCGTCCATCATACCTGCGATTTTCACATATCCACCCAATGGCAACCAGCCAATTCCATACTCTGTGTCTCCTATTGTATGCTTAAAAAGTGAACCTTCAAATCCTAAAGACTTGATACCCGCATCAAAAAAGAGATAAAATTTCTCAACCTTGACACCAAACCATTTAGACGGTAAAAAGTGTCCTCCCTCGTGCAAGACTATCAGAATAGAAAGACTTAAGATTAATTGCCCAATGGCGATTAGAATACCCATTTATTATAAGTTGTTAATTGGCAGTTGGTAGTTGCGTTTCCGCCTTTACTAATTTCTGCCAGTAGTTTTATTTGTCTATTTTACTTCTTGGCTACAAACAGCCTATTAAACACCTCTTTCTTTTCCATTGTTGCATATTGAATACTAAGAAAAGTTTAAAATATAGAGGTTTGAGAAGCTCCTTGCTCAAAAAGCGCTGCAAAGGTAAGTTTTTTTAATAAAGCAGATGATTTGTTGGTGATTGAAAATTGGTAGTTACTAGTAAAAACACAGAATTTTTAAGATTTCTTCTTTTTTCCCTCCAACTTCCAACCAACAACTGACAACTAACATGTATTTTTGCGCCAATGAATTTATTCTATACAACAAATATTGAAGGCGAATATGCCTATCTCTCAGAGGTAGAAGCGCGCCACGTGGTGCAGGTATTGCGCAAACGAGAGGGCGACATGCTAAATTTTACAGACGGTAAAGGCGGTATGTACGAGGGGAAGATTTCTGAAATCGGAAAAAAGAAGTGTGTTTTGCATATTACAAAACAAGAACAGCAAGTTGGCAAGCGTGACTTTCGATTACACGTTGCTATTGCACCAACAAAAAATATCAACCGATATGAGTGGTTTTTAGAGAAGGCAACAGAAATGGGGATTGAAGAGATTACACCCATTTTTTGTGCACATTCTGAGCGTACCAAGGTAAGAATTGATAGGTTAGAAAAGGTTTTGATGTCTGCAATGAAGCAGTCTCTACAGGCTTATTTGCCTAAACTAAACGAGCCAATTAAATTAGCGCAATTCCTTAATAATCAAGAGACTACGCAAAAATTTATTGCACATTGTGAGGATGATTTTGATAAAAATCAATTGTCTGATAAGATTGAAAAAGGACAGGATGTTTTGTTGTTAATTGGTCCAGAAGGAGATTTTTCGGTGAAGGAGATAGAGGCAGCGAAAGAAGCAGGATTTTTGCCTGTGGCTTTGGGAAATACGCGATTGAGGACGGAGACGGCGGGGCTTTTTGGGGTGGCGGTTTGTGCGATAAAAGCCCCCTAACCCCCATTTGGGGGAACTTTTTTCAGCGTATTTTTACGATAATTCTTAAATTCTATTTTTCATTTAAAATCAAAAGCTTTCTCATGAAAACGTTTTAACAATTCTCGCCTTTTCGTACTGATTTTCATTTTTAAGAGAAAATCCTTTATTTGAAATACTAAAACAAAGAATTACAGAAGGCTTATATTTGAAAAGAGTTCCCCCAAATGGGGGTTAGGGGGAAATTCCTAAAAAATTCAAGAAAATCATTCTCCCAACCCAGCATTCCCAAAAAGCGAAAGCCCTCGTACTTCGTAAATCGTACCTCGTAAATCAAACCGGGTCCACATCCACATTCACCCGTATCGTCGTATATCCAGCCTCTTGGCTTAATTTTACAATCGACTCCCTAATCACCCTTTTCGCGTGATTAACCACATTCATGTCCATTTCCAATTTTATCATAAAATCCAAAATGTAGTAATTCCGAACCCGTCCGACATGCGGAACAGCAGGACCTTGCACGCGTTTTCCGAGAGCAGTGACTAGATAATCACCAAAAATTTTCGCGCCATGATTTAATACATCAGCCTTCTTATGTTTTAATTGAAGCTTAATCAAACGCGCATAAGGCGGATATTTAAACGCATTGCGTTCCATGATTTCCCGAGCATAAAATTCTTGATAATCATTATCAATCACTTCTCTCAACACAGGATGTGCCACATCCATGGCTTGAATCAATACCCGTCCCTGCTTTTTCTTACGACCTGCCCGGCCTGCCACCTGCGTCATCAATTGAAATCCACGCTCACTCGCTCTAAAATCAGGAAACCGAAGCAACTGGTCAGCCGAAATAATACCAACCAAAGACACATTTTCAAAATCTAATCCCTTCGTCACCATTTGCGTCCCGACAAGAATATCAATGCGCTTTTCTTCAAAATCATTTATCAATTTAGAGTGGGCATTTTTACTCCGAACGGTATCATAATCCATTCGAGCAATCTTCGCATCAGGCAGATAAATCTTTAATTCATCTTCAATTTTTTCAGTTCCAAATCCTTGTAGACGCAAATCAATATCGCCACAATTTGGGCAAAGCTTCGTCAGTGGCGCCTGATATCCACAGTAATGACACTGTAAATTATGCTTAAATTTGTGATAAGTCAGTGTAACATCACAGTGCTTACATTCTTGCGTCCAGGCACAAGACTGGCAACGCAAAGCAGGAGCATATCCACGTCGATTTTGAAAAAGAATTATCTGTTCTCCGCGTTCCAGCACCTTCCCCATTGTGTCTAATAATTGGGTCGTAAAGTGACTCTGAAGCTTACGTTGTTGTTTCTCTGTTTTTGCATCGACGACACTGATTTCGGGCATTGCAATATCGCCATAACGTTTTGGCATATTGACTAAACCGTACTTTCCTTTTTTCGCATTATAATAAGTCTCCAAGGCAGGAGTTGCCGTACCTAAGAGCGTTTTTGCGCCATAGACATACGCCATATATATCGCTGCATCTCGCCCATGATAGCGCGGTGCAGGGTCATTTTGTTTGAAGGAAGAATCGTGTTCTTCGTCAATAATAACCCATTTTAGATTCCTGTAAGGTAAGAACATAGCAGAGCGCGGTCCCAAGACAACAGACTTGCCTTCGCTCACTGCATTCCAAACTTCGACGCGCTCGTGGTTGTTGAGTTTGTGGTGATAAGTAGCAATCTCATCTCCAAATACTTTCTGTAATCGACTGATTATCTGGGCAGTAAGTGCTACCTCTGGAAGTAAATAAAGAACCTGCTCTCCATTTTTAATTGCCTCTTCGATGAGGTCAATATAGACACGTGTTTTTCCACTTCCCGTTACTCCGTGTAGTAAAACGGTGTTTTTAGTTTCGAAATGCGTCTTAATTTCTGACAGCGCCCGTATCTGTTGTTCATCTAAAGTAAACATGTCTTGGATGTCATCTTCATATGTCCCTAAGCGGCTAATTTCGCGTTCATAGATTTCAAAGATGCCTTTTTTCTGCATGGCATTTAGGACAGAACTATCGACATTTGCTTTTTTATAAAGCTCTGTTTTTTGAACAAAAGGTTTGTCTTTTGAAAGCACGATGTAACCCATTAAGGCTTCTGTCTGACGACTGGATTTACTGCATAAATCAAATGCTTCATGTAGGGATTCTGGGTCTGTTACATACTTCTCCGCAAAGCGCACACAACCAATTTTCTTTGGTTTGTACTTCTCTTTCATCTCTGCTTTTAGATAAACTATGCGTTTTTCTATCAAGCTGTTTATTATCGGATAAACTGTCTTTTGGCTTAAGATTTTACGGATATTATCAATGCTGATTTCATTTTGAATCGACAGGGCTTCCGTTATCATAAATTCCTTGTCCGTCAATCCATCGTAATCTTCATCAAACAAAGGCGACAATACCAAAACCGTCTCACTAGATAGTTTTAAGTTGGCTGGCAAGGCGGCTTGTAGCACTTCTCCCATGGTGCAACAGTAGTAATCTGAAATCCATTCCCACAGTTTTACTTGTTCGGTTGTGATGATTGGTTTTTCGTCAATAATGGAAATTATTGGACGGATTTTTACGCCTTCTGGTTTGCTATTGACTACGCGGATGACGACTGCGGAGTATAGTTTCGTTTTGCCAAATGGGACTTCGACGCGTTGTCCGAATTTGATGTCTTTGATGAGATTTTCGGGGACGTAATAGGTCAGCGGCTTTGGGATTGCCAAAGGGATGAGGACTTGGACGAATGTCTCGGTCGTGTATTCTGTATGAAAAAGTTCTTCTTGCACAGTTTTGCCTTCTTGACTTGATTGGAACACGGATGAACACGGAAAAACACGGATTTGGACGGATTTTTTTCGTGCGTTACTTGCTAAGAATACTTGATTGGAACGCGGATTTAACGGATTTACGCGGATGAGACGCGGATTTTTTCCGTTCTCACCTCTCACCTCTCACCTCTCACCTCTCACCTCTCACCTAAAAAACTAAATGAGCACCAAAATAGTTCTGCGGTTCATGGTTAAACCGTTCATAGTTCATAGTTAGTCACAAGTACTTCTTGAAATTTCTTTATTGAATTATCGTGATAGCTGATGTAATTACTTTTTATTGGAAAAACCTGGTATTTCTCTGCCCAGTCTGCGAAGATACGATTTTCTCTACCTTTATAATGTGTCACGTTTGAAACAGCGAATTTGATGCCTTTTTTGTTTAAATCTTCAAGTGTTTCTATGAATTCTTTTTCTATTTCTTCGTTCCAT
>CALDUB010000399.1 GCA_937923465.1 uncultured Saprospiraceae bacterium | reverse complement strand
GTATCGCGAAGGATATTTTACAAGACAAAAGCATTGATTTTTCTATTGAAGAAAATGCTACCGTTGGAACTTTAAAAGCAGACCTTTGTGCACAATATCCAGAATTTAAAAGATTAAAATCATTTGCTATTGCAGTGAATGAAGAATATCAGAATGATGATTTTATTATCAATTCATCTGATGAAGTGGTTATTATTCCGCCAGTTAGTGGTGGTTAGCCTGATGGAAGGTGTCGGACGCTTAAAAGTTTATGACAGCAGAAAATCACGATTTATCTGTGAGTTAAACTAAAAGAAGCGTCTGACACCTGTAACAAGTTTTCTAATAACAGGTGTCAGACACTTACCTTCGTTTAATTGTCTGGTAATTCTAATCTCTTACACTCTTAAATCTCTAAGTGTCCGACACCTTCAGTAAAATCCAATCTATTGTCTTTCACTCATCTCAATAAAGACGGCAAACCAACCATGGTTGATGTCGGCGAAAAGAACATCACAAAACGAACGGCAACAGCACGTACGCTTGTTATTTTACCTGATTCTGTTCTCGCACATTTCACAGATAATGATATCACCACAAAAAAAGGCTCGGTCTTCCAAACTGCAATATTAGCGGGCATTATGGGAGCGAAACAGACGAGTAATCTCATCCCTTTGTGTCATCCTCTAGCTTTGGATAAAGTGAATATTGATATTGAATTGAATGATAAAAAGGAAGTTGTCATAGAGTGCACCGCAAAACTATCAGGAAAAACAGGTGTTGAAATGGAGGCACTTACGGGCGCGAGTATTGCAGCATTGACGATTTACGATATGTGCAAAGCCTTCTCGCAAGACATCGTGATTAAGGAGACGAGATTGATTGAAAAACGTGGCGGGAAGAGTGATATTGGTTAATAATTTTGAATTTTTAATGATAAATTTTGAATGATTACCGTTCACTAGTTATCAATTTTTCTTCACTTAATTCAGAATAACCAATAACATAATAACCAGTAACTAAGCAAATGAAAAAGCATCAGAAACATACAAAAATGACGCGCCCAAATTTTGGAGAATTTGGACGTAATGAAACTGCAATTGTCGGTGCGCCTTGTGGTGATATAAAAGATTTGGCTTATGATTTAATTCAGCATTTTGGTACTCAATATAAAGTAGCTTATGCTGATGCAGACCATGCCTCTTTTGATAATCCTCAGAAGACAAAAGAATTAGAAAAAGGAGCTTTTGCGGCATTTACAGACCATAATGTTTTTGAAAGATTTGATTTTTCGAATAAGGCAGATAAATTTGAACGCAATCGCCGTTTTGCCGAAGCTGATTTTGTATTGATAAATGGAAATCATTTTTCTGGACAAAAGCAGGTAGTCATTATTCATCCTAAAAAGGCGGCGAGTTTAGAAAAGAAAGCGGCTAAACTGACAAATATTGAGTTGATTTTGTTTGCAGAAGGAGAGCGTGAAGTGCCAACTTGGTTACGCGAGCAATTAGGAGATGAAATTAATAATATTCCTACTTTTCAGTTGGCAGACCGCCCAAATATCACCGCATTTTTTGCGGATAAA
This sequence comes from uncultured Saprospiraceae bacterium, assembly GCA_937923465.1. Classification (GTDB taxonomy): domain Bacteria; phylum Bacteroidota; class Bacteroidia; order Chitinophagales; family Saprospiraceae; genus JAHDCG01. The sequence goes on along the minus strand of CALDUB010000399.1, from coordinate 42,134 downwards.
CTGGAAAAATTAGTACCCTCTATTCATGGTTTAGTTCTCGCGGGCGGAAAATCTGTGCGTATGGGACAAGACAAAGGTTCAATAGATTATCATGGAAAGCCGCAGCGTGAATATGCCTCTGATATGCTAAGTCCTTTGTGCGAAAAAGTATTTTTGTCAGGGCGAAAAGAGCAAATAGAAGAGTGGGAAACCGAATTTCCAGCTATAGCAGACAGTTTTACAGGACTTGGTCCATTTGGAGCAATTTTGTCCGCATTCCGCGAAAATCCAAATGCCGCTTGGCTTTGTGTCGCCTGTGATTTACCTTTGTTAACTGAAAAAGCACTCCAGCAGCTTATCGCACAGCGCGACCCCTCTAAGATTGCTACGGCTTTTTATAATTCAGATACCGAATTTCCAGAGCCACTAATTACCATTTGGGAACCTAAAAGTTATCCTATTTTACTTCACTTTCTTAGCTTAGGATATTCTTGCCCACGCAAGGTTTTGATTAATAGCGACGTAAAAGTGGTACGGTTAATGGATGAAAGTGTATTGGTGAATGTGAATACAGAGGAGGATAGAAATGGCTATTTTGATAATTAGTTTCGGTAATTTAATTTTTTATCGTTACTTTGTTAAACTCATAGAGTCATAATTGTAGACCTCTTATTTACAAATAAATTTAAAATGAACAAAGATATATTTCAAAAAACAGAAAAAGAATTAACCGACCAAGGTTTTCGCATAGAACGTAAGGATTTTGACCGTCCATGGGGTGGTTTTTTTGTAATAGAAGAGAGTCAAGCACCTCAATTTGTCGCAAAGTACTTTCCTGGATTGGCGACAGCTGATTTAATAGAAGGACGTAAAGTAAGCCCAAAAATTCTCTTAGTTGCACCAGAAAAACGCCTCTCTTGGCAGTATCATCACCGTCGTTCGGAAGTGTGGCGTGCTGTCGAAAATAAGGTAGGAGTTGTGCGCAGTGAGACGGATGAGCAGACGGAATTGCAGACGATTGAAGAGGGTGATTTTATCACTTTGAAAATGGGAGAAAGGCACCGTTTAGTTGGATTAGCGGATTGGGGGAAAGTCGCCGAAATTTGGCAACACACAGAACCTAACAATCCTTCTAATGAAGATGATATTGTTCGGTTGCAAGACGATTTTGGACGCAAATAAAAACTAAAAAAGCGGCACATTTATAACAAATGTGCCGCTTTTTTCATGCGCTTACTTTATGTAAATGCTTATTTTCATTTTATTAAATCTTGCCTATTAATTCCTCATCATCCTTTTCTTTCTTAAAAAATGCCACAATTCTTTGAAAAAAGAAGACAACTTTATCAAAATTTAAAATCTTACTATCCGTCATCGCAGCCCATGTTAACACAACTCCAAAAGGGGCGAGAATGAGACAATTCATCCAAGCAGCCAAGGTGGCGTCAATCACGGCACGTTCTGCTAGGTTTTTACTGAAAATAGTAATAACCATAAAAATCATAAAGAAAATAATCGAGATAAGAAGGGGATATCCAAAACCTCCTTTTCTAATAATTGCTCCCATTGGCGCGCCAATAAATAGAAAAATCAGACAGGCTGCCGCAGTACTGAATTTTGAATTTAGCTCAAAAACATGCTTTACACGATTTATTCTAATCCGCTCCATAGACCGATTAGCACTTTCTGCTTGTCCCTGAACTGTACGGGAAAAAGATTTGGCCTTATCGTAGAGCTCAGACCGTTTTCTTTGCTCGAATAGCTCTGCAAAGGAGTCGTATTCTGCCAAAGGCTTCTCTATTGTTTGCTCCAAAACTGTTCGTCCTGTTTTTGGGGTCGCACTCTTTTTCTTTTTTGATATTTTTTCTTTCTCTTTGGGTTTTCCTACCGATTTCTGAGCTATTTTTTTGCTGTCCACCTTTTTAGGCGATTTATCCATATATTTTTTATAGTCAATTCCACCCTCAACATTATCATTCTCATCTTTGCCTTCTGCTTTTTTCTTCTCTCGCTCTTTTTCTAAGTTTGCTTGCCAAACTTTTTTCATGGGATAAAAAAAGCGGACAGTTTGCTCGTGCAAACGTCGATAACGTTCTTCTGTATCATCGTCAATACTGTCGATAGCCGTTGATAATTGTTGGACGCTCATCATAGAGTGATGAGATTTAAAGAGTCCAACGTCGGTACGACTCATTTCAAATTCTGCTAAATCAAATACTTTCGTCCATTTTTTAAAGTAAGTACGGGAAAAAGGGGCGTTTTTAGTACTAGAGGTTTTTCCAGAAGGAGCAGGCTCATAAGATTGCATACCGTCGGATAATTCCATAATGAAGAATTTTTCATCATCCGTCACGTACATTTCACCTTCTGCCGCAGAGATAACGGTCATTTTACCGCCTTTTGAGGCTTCTGATTGGTCGTAAATGAGTACATCGCCTATTGTTCTATTATCTGCTTTTTTTTCGCCGATACGTATCGAAAAGCCTTTGAAATCATCATTAAAGGCACCTGGTTCGAGATTTAATGTGGGTTTTTGGCGCCGAATATCATAAAGCCTTGATTTGAATTTGAGATTGGAAACAGGAATAATATTGTTGGAACAAAAGAAAGAAAAAACAGCTATTCCAAATACGACAAATGCTAAAGGAAGTATGGTTCGAAATAAGGGGACGCCCGCAGATTTTATACTTGAGAGTTCATAATGTTCTGCTAAATTTCCTAAAACCATAACCGAAGAAATCAACGAAGCAATTGCCAACGCCATTGGAAAAAAAGAAACAGACATGTAACCTATCAATTCCATTAACAGAAAGAAACCAACTCCTTTTCCTGCAATATCGTCAATATACAACCAGAGCATCTGCATCACCAAAACGAATAAGGCAATGAAGAAAGTCACGAGATAAGGTCCAAAAAAACTCGTAACGAGTAGTTTATCTATTTTTTTCAATTGAGTTGGTTATTAGTTATTTGTTACTGATTATTACGTTCTTTTGTTTTAGATAATCTAAAATTGAATTGACGGTTGAATTTGTATTCTGAGTCACTGAAAAATCGTAAGATTTTCTTCTGCACGCTTTCGAACAAAAGTTTTTAGTAAACTGCGCTCGAAAACTTTGCGTCTTTGCGCCTCTGCGTTAAATTTTTTGTCATACGAGTCGTAATCTCAATTCATCTAACATCTTATTTCGCGGCAAGATACAGACTTTCCTTACTTCATAAAACGATTTTGACACCTCCTTAACTCTTCTTTTGCTTTTTACTTGGATTTTGCGCCGTACCTTTGCATTTAATTAAACGATTCTTTTATGAAATTGATATTCTTATTTTTTACTTTTTTGTTTTTGCCATTTACTGAAAACGTAGGTACGCACGAATTTCACGTTAGTAAGTGTGAGATTGATTACAATACTTCTGAAAATGCATTGCAAATCACTCTACATATTTTTCTAGATGATTTAGAATTATCAATGCAGGAACAAGGGGCTGAAAAGCAATTTTTGTGTACCGAAAAAGAATTGGAAAATGCAGAGACTGTTTATTTTGAGTACTTGAAAGAAAATTTTCAAGTACAGCTGAATAATGGTGACATTGCTGATTATCAATGGGTTGGTAAGGAAATATCTAATGATTTGGCAGCTGTCTGGACTTATTTGGAAGTGCCCAATGTGAAGGACTTATCTGATATCAGTGTAAAAAATACGGTACTAATGGATGTACATGATGACCAAAAGAATATCGTGCAAATAAAGGGCGGAGGAGCGCGGGGATATTTCCTTTTACAACGCGGAAAGGAGAAGCAATCTGTTAGTTTTTAAAACTACATTTAAACTCTGTTTGAGTACAGAATGTTGTTATTTCTATACCTTAAGTAAATTTTAAGGTGCGCTAAAAAACAAAACAAATGAGCCGTATTTTCCAACAAATATTCATCTTACCCATTCGTTTTTACCAGAAAGTTATCTCTCCAGTTATTGGACCTAATTGTCGTTATCAGCCAACTTGTTCGCATTACATGGTGGGCGCAATTCAAGAATGGGGAGTGTTGAAAGGTCTTTGGTTGGGAATAAAACGTATCGCAAGTTGCCACCCTTGGGGGAAGCATGGACATGACCCCGTGCCTAAAAAGAAAGATAAAGAATAAGTAGAAATCATTCAAAATATAACATGAAAAAAGTAGGAATCACAGGAGGAATAGGAAGCGGAAAAACAACCGTTTGTCGCATTTTTGCAACGCTCGGTATTCCCGTTTATTCGGCTGATGACCGTGCTAAAATGTTGATGACTGAGGACGATGAACTACGCGAGCAAATCAGTTATATTTTTGGCGAAGAAGCTTATCTAGCAGACGGTTCTCTTAATCGCAAACATCTCTCTTCAATTGTATTTGCAGACAAAAATAAATTAAAAGAACTAGAAGCCGTCGTGCATCCCGCAGTTCACCAAGACGGTGAAAACTGGCACAATGCGCAAGAAAATGTGCCTTACACATTAAAAGAAGCCGCATTACTAATTGAGAATGGGAGCTATAAGAAGTTCGACAAAATGATAATGGTTTATACGCCAGAGGAAACCAGAATCGAACGCGTCATGGCACGAGATAATACTCCACGCAAAGCCGTTGAAGCTCGAATTAAAGCACAGATGTCAGATGATGAAAAGGTGAAATTGTGTGATTATGTCATTTATAATGACGGTGAAAAAAGTTTAATTCGACAAGTCTTGGAGGTGCATAAATTGCTATCCGACTAACTGCTCATTTATAAACTCTAAGGCGCGCACTTCTGCCCAAGAATGTACTTCTCCTGCTAATGGAAAACCACAGTGACCACCTTCTTTTGGATTTTCTAAATGAAATAAAGGATGATTTTCTGCAATGTCAACAGGCGAGCATTCAGGTGTCAGTAAAGTATCATTGAGGGCATTAACTAATAAAATAGGTCTGTCTGTTCCGCCGACGAAATTACGCGCAGAAGCATATTGATAGAACTCTTCCACAGAGGCACAATCGTGCAAAGGAGCGTAGAAAAAACGCATAAAGTCATCCCAATTATTGACCTTTTTAAAATCATTGATATCTACTAAGTCTGGAAATTTTTCTGATTTCTGGCGCATTTTCTCTTTCAAACTACGCAAGAATCGTTTATTGTAAAGATAATTATCCCATTTTTCAAGACGAATAGTACTCGAATAAAGGTCCGCAGGAGATGAAAAAGCAACGCCAACTTTGACTGCACTTGGAACATTTTTTCCATTCGCACCCAAATATTTCATAGTCACATTACCTCCCATGCTATAGCCAACCATCGCGATGCTTTCATATTCCTGTGTATTTAAAGCATGTTCGACCACCTCGCCTATATCTTCAATTTCTCCGTGACTATATAGCCGTTTCGCTCGATTAATTTCTCCGCTACAGGAGCGACAATTCCAAGCTAGCACATCCCAATTTCGTTCGCTAAACCATTTTGCGCCATTTCGCATGTAAGTGCGACCGCTATTTCCTTCTAAGCCATGAGTCAAGATGACCAAATTTTTATTACCCCCTTTTATCCAATCCAAATCAACGAAATCATCATCTTTAGTCGTAAACCGCTCTCGCTCATAATTAACCTGCGAGCCACGTAGCAAAGCAGGAATAATGGTTTGTAAATGTCCGTTGTACTGATAAAAGGGTGCTCCTGGATAAGAAGATTTTTTGATTAAAGGCATACTTTCTATTCTATGAGTGTCTGGGTGAATATTATAAAATCTGCGCAAAAATAATACAATAATTAAGAACTTAATAACTAATAACAATTAACAAATGTTGGATAGTTTAAATGAAATAAAGGTTTCTGTCACCATTAATTGTTTTAAGAGGAAGAAAAAAACAAGAAAAACTTAAAATTTATTGTTTGATAAAATTATTTGTTTTACCTTGCGACCAAATTGATTTAGATTGTTTCATTTTGTATCAAAAGACAAAACAATCGCAAACTTTATAAAACAGCCGGACATGATTACTTCAGACAGACTGGATTTAAACGAACGTTTTTCAAAAGTATTTACAATATTAGAAGAGAGAGGAGAAATCGTAAAGAATGACAGAGGAGGAAAAGGAATGGGAGACTTCGCAGAGAAAATATTAGGAAATCGTCAATACGGACACATTATTCGAGCATTTTTAAACAATGGCGATAAGCGTGTTATTTCTTATTCTCAAGCAAGAACTTTGTGCCGTGAATATGGTATCAATGAAAGTTTTATGTTGGATGGGGTAGGGACTCCATTTGGTATTGAAGCGCCTACAGGTTTCACCATGAATGGTGACAATGAAGGAATGTTTGGAAATATTATGTTTACGTCCACCGAAGCCTTTGCAGGTGCGACGGTTGATGTAGGAAGCTTAACAGAAAGTAATTCCTTTTTCAATTTGCCTGGTTTAGCAGGAGACGGAATGGTTGCTTTTCCGATTAAAGGAAATAGTATGGAGCCAGTCATTCAAGACCAAGATATGGTGATTTGTCGCCAGATTGAGTCTGTCAATGATATCCGTGACAACGAAATATATGCAGTGAAAAATAATGGTTCACTTTGGGTGAAGTATGTCCAAAAAATCTATCATGGAGGACGTGTGACACACTTGAAAATGATTTCTGCAAATCACTTAGAGCATGACCCATTTATCGAAGAAGTAAACATACATACACGTCTATACAAAGTAATTCGTCGTGTGATGAAGCTGTAATTACAGTTCGGAATCCGTAACTCAGGTTTCTAGCCTGAGCAAATAACTCGAATATATAATTCGAGAAACATTAAAAACAGTTGAAACTCCAAAACCAAAGATTTATGTGTTAGTTTCTCTTAGTGTTTAACTCTAGGCTTCGGCAAAGAAATAAACACGTCCTGCTGTTTTTTGATACCTTCTCCCGGGCGATGTATATCGCGCCGGGAGTTGTTTTTTTAGCTGACTTGCTATTTGATTTACTGATTTTTTTTATGCAAAAAAAATATGCCATATCTTGGAGATATGGCATATTAGAAGCTGACTAGTAATCATCTTTCCTATCCTTAAAAAAGTTATTTAATTCTGGGAAATCTATCTTTCCATTCACCGCTTTTAAATAATCTATTGTCATCAAGGCTTTGCGTAGCCGTGTATCTGAATTTTTAGGTTTACCGATAATGAATAGTAGAGAGCGTTGTTTTCCAGGAGTGAGATTATGGAAGAGTTTGTTGCCTTCATCGTCAATTTGTAGTAATTCGAGTAATTCTTCTGGCATCGGAAGCCCATATTTACTTTCATCTTTACGAATTTCAGCCTTAACTTCTTGACCGATTACTAAACCTACTTCTTTTCTAACTTCTTTATTAACATTGATAAACCAGCCTGCATTTCCGTCAGGCATAAACGCACAATAAATTTCTTTACTATCATTGATTCTCAATACAATACGGCGATTCTTTCCAACAAGGATTTTTTCAACGATATCATTAGGCACTGAAATGTGATAGCCCCACAGATTACCTTCAAATTTTTCAAGAGTCGTTTTAAATTGCATTTTTTCATTTGTATGTGATAGGCATAAATGACGTCCAAGTCAGAACAGTCGTACTTCGTAAATCATTCATACTTCTCTCAACTTCCTTTCTTATTCTCCACTAACAAAAACCAGTCATTATCCAATTCGGTATAACCTTGGTCATAGACAAAGTGATAAACACGATTGTCTTTTGTAGTATAAATGCTGCTAAAATATTTGAAATCAAAACCTTTAGTCAATAAGCGGTCCTTGTGCATTTTCTTCTTGCCATCAGGATTAAGTTCGGCAAGGATGCGGCGATTTTTTCGGAGGATATTATTGATTTTTCGAATAAAATTAGTTGCATCGCTATTGAGTTTATTGTGATGCGCACTGCGACAAGAGTCAGAACAGAATTTTTTATCTGCTCGTCCATTATAAGTGTCGCCGCATTCGGGGCATTGCTTTTTCATACTGCTATTCTAATAGTTGACAGTTGACGCTTGACAGTCATGCGTGATTTGGACATGAATAATTGTATAGTTCGTCAAGTCAGAAGATGATATTGGTTTAAATGTGTTCTCTTTTTGCTGAAATTCTTTGACAAAATTAACAAATAGTTTGTAAAGTGCAAATGTTTAAACAAAAAAATGCCGATACGAGACGTATCGGCATTTTTTGCTTAAATGTAAGATTGAAAGAGTAGCAAATTTACTTCTGAACTTTTACCAAAGTCATTGTATCCAGTCCTTCTGTCACTTCTATCGTTACTCCATTAGATAAGCCTGTAGTTACCGTTCGTTTCTCGTATTCTTGCTCTCCAGTTTCAACTTCTACAAATGTTTTATCCTCTTCAAAAATAAGGTCACGCTCTTTGATAGTAATAACCTGTTCTTTTTTGTCAAGAATAATATCTGCATTTGCGCTATAACCTGCACGTAAAAAAACATTTGACTGTGGTTTAATCGCAGCCCTAACTTCAAATTTTACAGTGCCATCTTCTTCCAATCCTTTGGGCGAAATATATTCCAAGTTTGCATCAAATTTCTCATCTTCAATCGCACCAACAGTCAATACCAAAGGCATACCTTCTTTCAGTTTTCCGACATCACTCTCGTCTACTTTTCCTTCAAAAATCAAAGAATTCATATCTGCTACCGTAGCGATAGTCGTTCCTTCATTAAAGTTATTACGCTCAATGACACTGGTTCCCTCTTCTACAGGTACATCCAAAATCATCCCGTCTACTGTCGAAGTGACTATATTGGCGACTTGTTTAGATTTCTTAGAAGCACCTTCTCGTAAAAGTTGTAGATTATTTACTGCTGCATCATACTCTTGACGACGAATATCAACATCTGCTTCAAATTGACGCAAATTATTTCCAGCCAAAATTTCTGCATTTTCAAATTGCGCCTTTTTCAAATCTAAATCTAACTTCTGACGGTCATAGTCTTGTTGAGAAATAACGCCGTCAGCCAATAATTGACGCTGGCGTCCTTCTTCTTTTTGCGCATTTTGATAGCTCGCAGTCGCATCACTAATGTCTAATTTTTTAGTGAATACTCCTTTCTGTCGCTCTAACTCTCGCTTTGATTCATCAAAACGAATCTTAGCTAATTCTGCCCCGCTTTGTGCATTGTTGATATTAAGTTGAGAAGGAACAAGCTTAATTTTTGCTAGTTTTTGTCCCTTTTTTACTATTTCACCAGCCTCCACATATAGCGCTTCTACAACGCCACTAACTTGTGGTTTGACCATAATCTCCTTACGAGGCTTGACTGCGCCCGTTGCCACAGTTTTTTTGATAACATCGCCAATCACTGGTTTTTCAGACTCATAAACCTCTGGGTCTTTGACGCTTTCTGTGTAAAAATAATATCCCAATCCGAGGGAAAGAATAAAGAGAATTACACCGCCGGCTATGCCGCAACCTTTGTTCATAACAGTTAAGTTTAATTGGTTTTGAATTTTTCGAATGGTTTTTTATTACTGGAGCTTTAAAGGGTACAGTTTGAACCCTTTAAAGCTATTTATCATTTTAGACTTTGGACAGAAGATATTAGACGTTAGATTTAAACAAGTATGAAATATTGTTAATCGTTTTAATTTGAAATTCAGTAATATAAATAAGTTATTTTACTGAATTTGGTATTACTTGTCTAATGTCTTTCGTCCAAAGTCCAATTATCATTCATCTCTAAGCGCCACCACAGGTGGAATATTTGCTGCATTCAAGGCAGGTATCAAACCTGCAATGGCGCCAGCAATGGTCAATAAAACTAAAGCGCCAATGCCAACACTCATGTTTATTTGAGGATTAGAAAACATCGGGACATTTTCTCCTACTGCGATTTTGAGCAGCCAGACGGCGCCCACGCTTGAAATTAAACCTATATATCCCGCGAAAGTCGTGATGAAAACGCTTTCTAATAAAATCATACTGATAATATCTTTTGGTGTCGCTCCGAGGGCTTTTCGGACGCCGATTTCTTTGGTTCTTTCTTTGACAATAATCAACATGATATTACTCACCCCAATGATTCCCGCCAAAAGAGAGCCTATCCCAACCACCCAAATAATGACTCTAATACCTGTAAATAAACCGCTAATATTATCAAATTCCTCTGCCACATTTTCCGAACCAATAGCGCGTTCATCATCAGGATGTATATTATGTCGCTCTCTAATCAACGCCGCGATTTTTTCTTCATAATCATAAACACTATAAGGTTCATTGATAGACGCCCCAAACCAGTTGACTGCATTAGGACGATTCCTGACGCGCTGTGCCGTCGTAATCGGAATATGAATAGTTTGATTGTCTTGTTGTGCTTGGTTCTCATTAGAACGGTCCGAAGCAACCTCTCCAACCACCAAATATTCCGAACCTGCCATAGTTAAATACTCTCCAATGGCTTCTTCATCCTCAAACAAGACTTCTTTTACTCTTTTACCTATCACACAGATTTTTCTTGTATCCTCTACATCTTTTGGATTGATAAAACGACCATTGGTCAAGTTCATCGCCTGAATATTAATGAAGTCTGGACCGTCTCCACGCACATCAAATGAACCACTTTTTTTACCTCGTTTTATCTCTCCCGAAGGTACCCACATCCGTGGCGCAATATCTTTGATAGCTTCTCCAAAGTTACTACGGATGGCATTCATATCTGCTATCGTAAGGTCTGGGTCGCGTCCAGGCTGAAAACCTTTATATGCCATAGTCGTCGGTTGCGTCCACATATACATGGAGTTGCGCGCATGACTACCAAACATAGAAAAGACCCCATTTTGCAAACCTGTACCTGCACCCATGAGTACAATGAGCATAAATATGCCCCACCAAACACCAAGTGCCGTTAGCAAAGTCCGCAATTTATGTTTGCGAATGGTATCGAATATTTCTTGCCACTTGTCTTTGTCAAACATGGTTTTGAATGTATAATGTTGAATGTATAATGTCTAATACTCCCTTATCGTTAATTCTTGATTCTTTATGAACATCTACTTGTTCTTTTTTTTATCATTTCCACTTTTTCTTTCATCTTCATTTTGCTTCAAGTTTTTTTGAGATGTCTTTCTTGATGCAATGAGAATTGCTGTAATCTCTCCTGCTTCTTTGAGTAATGGTTGACATTTTTCTTTAGGCAGCATTTTTTCATCAATTGCAAATTCTATCCAAAAATAACTTTCGTCAGCTTCCTCAATAGGAATGCTAATTTTAGCAATAAATGCCTTTGGTGTTTGAGCTAAACAAGTTGCCCTATAATTTGCCGCAACAGAAGTAGCAGACCGAATGAGTTGACCTTTTACATGTGAACCGAGTTTAGTATTTGGAAGAGAAATAGCCAATTTAACACAGCGATGTGCAAATGTTTTGGTCCTCTTTTTTAAGTCTCTTTCAGCCATGTTATCAATGTATAATGATGAATGTGTAGTATCTAATTTCGCTAGTTCTTCTAATCCTTAATTTTCTTGCTTTAATATCCTTTTTTTATTTGAAAAACGTAAATAGATTTTTATGAAAAATTCAACTTAAATGGCGCATCTAAAGATTATACATTATACAATTGACATTATTCATTTCTAACTCTTCATCGCCACCACAGGATTAATCTTAACCGCCTGAATAGCAGGAATAAGTCCTGACAGTGCCCCACTAATAATCAGTACAACCAAAGCAATCATAACCGCCCCAAAATCCACCTCTGGATTATAAAAAAAATCCAAATCTATATTTTGTGTTTTCTGAATATAACTCAAAGTATAAATGAGTCCAAAGCCCATTAATAAACCTAGATAACCTGCAATACTCGTTAAGAAAACAGCCTCTGTCACAATCATACTAATGATGTTGCGCGGCGTAGCTCCGAGTGCTTTTCGCACACCAATTTCACGCGTACGGTCTTTGACGACAATCAACATGATATTCGAAACTCCAATCATTCCAGCAATAATACTACCGATGCCGACAAACCAAGTAAAACCTTTCATTCCAGAGAAAATCATCTGAAATTCTTGATATCTTTCTAGTTTATTCCACATGCCGATAGCTTGTGTGTCTTCGGGGTCAAACTGATGATTAGTTGCCATTTTTGAACGAATAGTAGCTTCTATTGCTTCTACTTCTTCAATTGTTGTAGCGTCTACTGTGAGGGCAAAAGAGTGGACGCGGTCCCGTCCTGCATGAATGCGCTGAGCGGTAGAGATAGGTAGAAAAATATTTCGATTTTCCCAGTCTCGTTCTCCTTTTTCGGAGACGCCGACAATCATGTATTCAGTGCCTTTTATTTTTATAAATTCACCAATAGGTTCTTCATCTTCTTCAAATAAATCAGCAATAACTTGATGACCAACGACTATTGATTTACGCGTATTATCAATGTCATTATTGTTGATGAAACGTCCTTTGTCTAATTTTGTGAATTGAATTTTTTTGATAGAAGGGTGAACGGCCTGTACATTGTAGCTAAAGGATTTATTGTTACGTGTGACAGAATAGTCGCCCCAAAAATTGAAACGACCACTTACTATTTGTACTCCTTCCGTATCGTTTATGAGCGTTTCATAATCGCGCATGTCAAAATCTACCTCACGCCCTGGCTTGAGTCCATTATAGGGCATAGAAGTGCGGTCACCCCACATAAATAGAGCGTTTTTTGCCCCTTTGCTAAAGTCTCTTTCAAAACTATTTCTCAGCCCATTACTCAGACCCACTAAGAGCACAAGCATGAAAATACCCCACCAGACAGCGAGTGCCGTCAAAAAGGTACGCAACTTATGCCGCCCTAATGACTCAAATATTTCCTCCCATTTATCGTAATCAATTTTCATCTTGTCAATATCTAATGGTAAAACATCTAGTTTGAAATCTTATAAAGATACCAACCCTTAACTGCTAATAATATCTCCGTCTTGTAAACGAATGACACGTTGGGTCTTTGCCGAAATATCTTCCTCGTGTGTAACGATAATAACCGTCATGCCTTGTTCATGTACTTCTTTAAAGATATTCATTACATCATAGCTGGTTTGCGTATCGAGTGCCCCTGTAGGTTCATCAGCTAGGATGACTCGAGGCTCTGTGATGAGGGCACGGGCAATGGCAACACGTTGTTGTTGACCACCAGACATTTGATTTGGATAGTGGTTTGCCCAGTCTTTTAGTCCAACCTTATCGAGGTATTCAATCGCGCGTTCTTTGCGAATAGCTCTATCTACTTTTTGATAATAGAGTGGAAGGGCTACATTTTCCCAAGCCATCTTAAAACTCAATAAGTTGAAAGATTGAAAAACGAAGCCTAGGAATTTATTTCGGTATTGTGCGGCTTGCGTTTGAGTAAGATTTTTAATAAGTCTACCGTCCAATAAATATTCACCACTATCATATTCATCTAAAATGCCGAGAATATTGAGTAGCGTTGATTTTCCAGAGCCAGAACTGCCCATGATGGAAACAAATTCACCCTCATTGATTGTTAAATCGATGCCTTTGAGGACTTCAAGAGAGGTGAACTCAGTATTGTAAGACTTGCGAATTTCGTTAAGTTGTATCATTTGGTGTTGGTGATATTTTTCATAGTAGATGCGAATAGCTCTGACTTAGGTGTGAACTAAACTTACTAAAAAGTCTTTTATTACAAGGTCTCTAGTTAGAATCTATTTTAAAAGACAGTCGCTTTATTTATTTGGTTGCTCAAAAACGGAAATATCATTCAAACGAGAGATAAACATGGACGAATTCCGTATTTATTAAGACAAACTACATCTTCCAATAAGATTTTTGGACGTAGCAGTGTGATTTTTTTTATATTTGTAAAACATTTTATTGATTCGTTGGCAGCACTTTTTATCTATTTGCGTTCAATTGATGTCTACTATTTTTACCTACTATTCCCTTCACCTTCTTTCTATATTTTGTTAGAATAATTTTATTCTATATTCAAGATGTCTAGTATATAAACTCCTACATTCAAAAATAAAAAATTAATAATATACTCATGAAGCAAATTTTACTCTTTCTATTTTCTATTTTACTGCTTATAGGAACGAGTTGTTCTAAAGATGAACCAGATACGCAGTTTAATGTGAATACTGATTTTGTGATAGATATGAAAGAAGATTTGTCACTAACAGGAGGTACGTTGCTATTTAAAGTAAAGACAATAAATGATCAAGAATGCTTGGATACAGGCATTGATTTTAATTTTAATAGATCAGCCACCAAGGTTACTCTTTCTTTTCTTGATTTGATAACTCCCGAAGAATGTATCACAGGTAGCGCTCCCGCTACTGCTAGTATAAGTACTGGGGATTTGGCTACTATCGATTATCGATTTAAAATTGATTTGAGAGGAGAGGTAGAGAGCGATGGCATCTTGAATGTTTTAGGAGACCGATACATTGTGAGTTTTGTTGAGGCATCAGGTTTTGAATTTCCTGAGAAAACACTATTGCGTATTCCTCGCAATACTATTTGGGGATATGTTAATCATAGCGAGAGTAACGAAGAAATGGCAGTAGATTTTATTTCTGATTTAGGCACAAATGCTTCAGCGACTACCTTAGAAGAAGGTTACTACGGTTGGTTTAAAGGAGCAGGTGCTGAAGTGACTGAAATGGATAATCTACCGACAGAAAGATTTAATTCTCTATTCGTTTTTGAGTACGAAGGAACAGATGATGTTTTAGAAAATTTGATTGCTGACTTTCGTTCAGAAAATGAAGATATGGAAGTTGCCCTTTTTGATTGGGCAGGAAAGTCTTTTTAGAGTAAAAAAGAGCATAGGTTTTCATTAAAAAATAAAAAGAGCGCATCTTTGAGCCGCAATTTCGTCAACGAAATTGCGGCTTTTCTGTTAAACTAGCGCATTAAAAATTTTGCCCTTAATAGGGTTCACTCAAAATCTAAAAAGAGATGTCAGATTATAAAGAGTATTTGCAAAAAGAACCAAATTTGGCTTTGGCTAAAAAAATGAATATCGTTGCATGGATTTTAACGGTAGTCGTCTTGGGTTTGGTAGGGTTGATGCGTCGTCCTGAATATAAAATAGCTACAGATATTGATTTTAGCTTCTTACCGCCTTTTCATGCGACGGTAAACGCTTTAATGGCTGTTGTCTTAATCGCGGCACTTTACTTTGTAAAAAAGAAAAATATAGAAGCTCACAGAAAAGCTATTTTTGTAGCCTTTATTCTTTCTGTATTGTTTCTTGGCTCGTATGTTATTTACCACTTTACAAATACAGATACCAAATTTGGAGATATCAATCACGACGGAATTGTAGATGAGGTAGAAAAAGCGGCTGCGGGTGGTATTCGTAATGTTTATCTCGTTTTACTGCTGACACACATCGTTGCGGCGGCTGTGAGCTTTCCTTTCATCTTATTTACTTTCATTCGTGCTTATACTAATCAATTCGCTAAACACCGTAAAATGGCGCGTTGGGTTTTTCCTGTTTGGTTGTATGTTGCTATTACAGGACCAATCTGTTACTTAATGTTAGTGCCGTATTACGCACACTAGAAAAAATCAGGAGCACAAATGAAAATGGCAGGGTAAAACTGAAAAGTGTTTATCCTGCCATTTTTGTATATTTTCATTAACATTTTGCAATTCCCATATTTTTTTTGTGGAAGTGAAATGTTAACAACGCAATCTTTTTCATATTAGTTAATAATGTAATATATTTGCTAAAACTCTTTCCATACATATTTTACTTAAATAATAGCTATATTTTGAATTACTGTTGAATAGACAATTGATAATCAAAATACTTAGTTATAATTCAACATCACATAGATTATTTCCGCTAAAGGGAGACATAGATAAATGAGCATTATTGAAATTCTTTTCTGTTTCGGCAGGTATAGAAAACATCGGCTCCTCATCAATTTGAAACACTGCTGTTCTATCTTTGTCTCCCTTTTTCATTTCTTTAGGTGTATGAGTGGTGTACTACACCTCTGAAATTTTCCTCTCCAATATTTCTATTTTTTCTTATTTAAATCTTTTCTGTAAATTTATTTTAAAATATTAAATTGACTTAATTTGTTGATAGTCAGTTAGTTGTGGCGTATTATGTTGTGTGAGTAGATTCTTTTTTTAGAAAATACTTGCACAGTAGTACAAAAGTATACTACATTTGTGGTGTATTAGTTAAGTAGTACACTAAATTTGTAAAGTGTTTTTTGATACAGTTTCAAAAAAACTTTCGCTAAATGAAAACGATTATGCTACAAATCAACAATCTCAAGTATCACTACCGTAAATCAAAACCTTTATTTGAAGGTTTGAACTTGGATATCCAGCCAGGTAATATCTACGGTCTATTAGGTCGTAATGGGGCAGGAAAATCAACCTTGCTTAAATTGATGACAGGTTTGCTTTTTCCAAAGGCAGGCAATATAAATTTATTTGGTTATAACCCAACCAATCGTTCGGCAGACCTCTTGGCAGACATATTCTTTTTACCCGAAGAGTTATATGTGCCTTCAGTGACTATCACTTCATTTGTGGACGGTTACAGTGATTTTTATCCGAATTTTGACCGCACGGCATTTGACCGTTATTTATCAGAGTTTGCTATTCCGACTGACCACCGTATGGACAAAATGTCTTATGGACAAAAGAAGAAAACACTCATTTCTTTTGCACTTGCGACCAATGCGAGGTTGCTCATTTTTGATGAACCTACTAATGGTTTGGATATTCCGAGCAAGACTAAGTTTCGCAAGATATTGGCGGGAGCGGTTTCTGAAGACCAGACAATTTTCATTTCTACACACCAAGTGCGTGATATGGCTAATTTACTGGACCCAATTATCATTTTAGATAACGGAAAAATTATCTTCAACCAGTCACTAGAAAACGTGACAAAACGCCTCCAGTTTGAGTTGATATCAACAATGACGGAGCCTCAAGGAGCATTATACTCTGAGCGTGTTCCAGGTGGATTTTATGTTGTCAATGAGAATACAACAGGAGAGGAGACCGAGCCAGATTTGGAAATTTTGTTCAATGCAATTGTGGCAAATCCAGAGAGAATGAAGGATTTATTTCCCAAATTTCAATCAACAACAGCCCCTGCATAGCTTCATTAACCACATTTGAAAACAAGACAATTGCTTACTCGTCAACCGATAAATGGCAACCGTCAATTAAATAATAACATAATGAAAGATAGTTTAAACTTTCGTTTCGACCGCTTTATAAAACTGCTGCGAAACGAAATAAAATTCAATCATAAAGGCGCTTTAGTTGTCTCCGCAGGTATTTTTGTTCTTCTTACATTTATTGCTGTCTTTACAAGTGAACGCGTTGGACACGATGGCAGTTTTATGAATATTTGGTATGGCATCACTCTGATGTTTGGTGGATTTTACTATACAAGTATTGCCTTTCGAGAGCTAAATCGCCCCCATACAGCACATTTATATTTGATGACTCCTGCTTCTGTACTAGAGAAGTTTTTATCAAAATGGACATTTACTGTAATAGGATATACGTTGGCGCACTTAGTGATTTATACTCTTTTTTCGACATTAGTATTAGCGATTGATGGCTATTCGGGCGAGGTATACTTTAATCCTTTTGAGCCTTTTAGTGCGATACCTCTACTACTGATGAAACTTTACATGACCCTTTCTTCTGTGTTTTTGCTAGGTAGCATTGCTTTTAGAAGATATGAATTTTTCAAGACTCAAATTTTCTTAAATGTACTGTCTATTGTTTTGGCTTTAATCGGTGTATTTCTATTCCGTATTGTCTTCAACGAATACTTTACAGGAATGTCATTTGTGCCTCGAATGAACAATGTAATCATGGAACCCGAGGCGAAAGTTAAAGCTTTCGTAGAGGGACCATTGTGGACTGCATTACAATACCTCTTCTGGTTGGGCTTGCCCTTACTTTTGTGGACGGTAGGATTTTTTAAACTAAAAGAACAGGAGGTATAATCATGAATTTTAAAAATCAAAAGGCGATTTACATGCAAATTGCCGATCACGTCATAGAAAACATCCTCGCGCAAAATATTAATGGAGGTGACCGTATGCAATCTGTCCGAGAAATGGCAGAAAGTGTGCAGGTAAACCCCAATACAGTTATGCGCTCGTATTCCTACTTGCAGGACGAAGGATTAATTTTTAACAAACGCGGCATTGGCTATTTTATAGCTGATGATGCTTTAAATCGCACACAAGACATGAAAAAGTCCAACTTTATACAGAACGCTTTACCCGAATTTTTTCGCCAGATGGATTTGTTAGGAATTGACTTTGATGAGTTGAAAAAACTGTACAAAGCGTCTAAGAATGGAGCGTCTTGAAAATAATGTTTGAAAGTCCGAAAGGAGAAGTGAGTAAAAAGAAGGAACGTGTGAAAATGATTGGAGTTGCCTTAATGATTGTTGCTTTAGTATTTGCTTTTGAGCAAGGATGCGTTAATCTTTTTGGACGATAAATTTTCTCTGACAAACTAAAAGAATTTCTCAGAGAACTAAAAAATTAAAAAAATGAAAACGAGTAATAAAATTTTGTTAGGCACGATTGGTTTAGTTGTCTTTTGTATGCTCTCCATGTTGATTTTTGTACGTGCTAATTTGAGTTCTCAAGACCTCGGAGAGGATACTTCTGAATGGCAAACTCAAATCCGAAATGTGGATGATTTTCAGGAAATCTTTGTTCACACTGTAGCAAATGTCTATATCTCTCAAGGGAAAAATAAGTTTGAAATGAAAGGGACAGAGAATATGCTGGCGAGTGTTGAAGTTTTGGTTGAAGACGGAAAGCTAATCGTTCGTGATAAAGACGGTGTCTCGTCAAAATCGCGTTCTGGCGGACTGGTATTATACGTTACCACAGACTCTCTTGTCAATGTCTTACATTCTGGTGTGGGAAGTATTGAGTCATCTACGGCTTTGAATTTTCCAGACTTGAAAATTAATACTTCGGGAGCAAATGACGCAAGTTTAGAAATCAACTGCAACAGTTTTCGTTATCACCAAACAGGAGTTGGGAGTGTGAATATTACAGGAACAGCGGAGTCTGTATCTTATTCTAACACAGGGGCTGGAAATATGGACGGCTCAGATTTTACAGCTAAGACTGTAGATGTACATGGTACGGGTATTGGTAGTTTCTACGTACATGCAACGGAGCAGTTAAATATCAATTTGACTGGCGCAGGAAGCGTTAGTTATAAAGGAAATCCTCGCATTCAGCAAAATATAAGTGGTATTGGAAGTGTGAGTGCGATGTAAGAAACCTATTCGATTGTTTTGTTTTGATGAGGACAGCTTTCTTTTGAGGGCTGTCCTTTTTTTACGTTGTTTTTTAGGTGAGTAGAATAGGAATCTTTATTCTTAGAAATGAGTACGGAAGTTGAGTCTTCTTCCTTATTGTCTGTTTTTTCCTTTTCTGTTTTGTATTTGACTGAGAATTTATTTGTTTTGAAAACGGGAAAATCAAGTATAAACGAAAGACTTTTCTTGTCTCCCAATGTACTCATATTCCAATTTTTATTTCCTTTAAATTTTATGAAACTTGACTTTTTGTTAAGTTCATTACTACTAAAGTAAGCAACCCAAGGAGCGGAATCTTCCACATTAAGTCTCGCGGTGTATGCTAATTTGTTGTTATTTGTTTTTTGAATTCCTTTTATTCGTAGGTCTGTATTTACACTACTTCCCGCACCAGTAGAAAAAGTTACTTCTGGATAGTCATCAGAGATTATTTCTGGATTATTTGACTTGTCTGTGAATGTAAATTCTAATTCTTCTGATATCGAATTTGCTTCCAATAAAACAATAAAAGGCTCAGATTTTTTAACTACGTCACCATTGAATATAGGATATTTTGCACCAGTAACTAAAAAATTACCTTCAGGTGTCATCTGCATGTCGTTTGGAATATAAGACGCATCAGGAGTGGGAGAAAGGAATGCAACTGGATATTTTGTAACATCATCAAAGCCGTCCGTAATGTCCACTATGCTAAAATCATGGTCAAAAATAGCCCCGTTTTCTTTATTAAATGTTTCTGTCCGTCTCAACCAATAAATGCGTTCCTTAAATTTTTTAACCTGAAAAGAAGCATCCTCTGTTGCAAGATAAACGGTAGAATAATTAGCAATAGTCGCACCTTTTTTATCCAAGACAGCTACTTGTGCACAAGGCTGAAAATCTTCACCACCCGAGTAACTAAGGTAGGTCTTGCCGTCTTTCAAACCTATCACATCACCAATAAAATATCTCGAATTTCCTGCGGAAGAAGGA
This sequence comes from uncultured Saprospiraceae bacterium, assembly GCA_937923465.1. Taxonomy (GTDB): domain Bacteria; phylum Bacteroidota; class Bacteroidia; order Chitinophagales; family Saprospiraceae; genus JAHDCG01. The sequence goes on along the minus strand of CALDUB010000399.1, from coordinate 21,865 downwards.
GCCGAACCAACTATATTTCCTTGTGTCGGAATAACTTGTTGACTTGACCACAATAAGTTTCCATTAAGGTCTAATTTTATAATTGTCGCAAAAATATTATTCAAGCCAGGAGGGAAATACACTCTATGATTGTTGACTAGAACATAGCCGTCTACAACTTCTTTTATTTTGCTGACAAAAGGTTCGGGGGTTATTTTAGTGAGGTAATTACCGCTTGCATCTTCTCCTGTGAAAGAGTCGTCATAGCCCGTTTGTTGAGTAGGAATATCTGTTTCCCATTCTATTTTTCCATTTGTATCGGTTTTGATGACCACGATTTGGTACAATTCGCTATCGGCTGTTTTTCTCAAAGCGGTAGCCAATGCGCCGTTTTTTGTTCCAATGGCTTGGATACCATAATCGTCTTGAGGTGTATCAAGGGTCAGACTAAAGACGGATGTGCCTGTGTTGTCTATACCTTCGATAATAATATCACGATTAACTTCATTTTCAACCGTTCCAGTTTTATAGAAAAAAGGAGTAGGGGAATTGTCTATGTCTCGATAGAAAATCGAATAATCAGAACTATTAGGGAAGTATTCGGTAGGAGTGCCGAGCACATAATTATTTGTAGTCGATAGGATAGGTGTGGCGAAAATGTGAGAGTCACTGCGCGTAATAATCCTATAACCTTTGTCTGTGGTGGCAATGGCTTCTCCTGAGATACCTCTACTAAGAGGTACAGGTATATTCATATTTAATATCTGTGCAAATCCTAAAACAGGGAACAGTATTCCCATCGAAAGTAGTAGTGTTAGTTTTCTCACGTGTTTGTTTTTTATCCTAATGTAGGGAAATAGAAAAAATACCTATCGGTGTAGTGGCGATAGAAAAAAAGTGTACTAATTTGTCAGGTGTATTAAGCGAGAATCCTTTTGGAGAAAGTGTATTGTAAAAGAACCGCTAAATAAAGGTGATGTCGATTGAGAATATCTGCATTTTGTTTGTTACACAAATGTAAGGAGTTTTTGCTAATTTTCGTATTGATTATTGACTTTAGATAGGAATCCCCCGTTATTTTTGATTTTATGCATAGTGATAGTCTATTTTAACATAGATTTTAGGTAGAAAGAGATATGAAAATGGTGCTCAAAGACACAAAAAGCCGCTTACATCTAAAATGTAAGCGGCTTTTTCAGAGTAGAAAATTTGAGAAAATTACTGCTTTAAAAAGCGATAATTTTTCATTTCTTCCTTATTCACTAACTGTAAAAAGTAAACGCCATTTGCCCAGTTTTCTGTATGAATCTGAACTGTCTGAACACCTTTTTGCGCTGCCAAATTTCTTGTCGTCAAGACTTTACCATTCGTATCACGAATGAATAATTGCGTTACAGCTGTATTTTCTGTAAATACATCAATCGTCAAATCATTACGCGTTGGTACAGGGTATAATTTAGCCGAAAGCTCACTCACTTGACGTAAAGAATTTGTCATACTTCCGCCTTGTAGGTTATTCGTAATATTAACTGTGAATGTTGCTTCGTCATCCTCATTAGATTGCCCGTAAACGCCATTTCCAGGAGTACTGTCAGTATCCGTTCCGTTAAATGATAGAACTTCACCCCACAATGTATTAGAACTAGATGCTAAGCTGAAAAGGTTAGCAGTCAAAGTCGCAGAACCTCCTGCAGGAATACTACCTACAGTCCAAACCGTGCTTAGTACTATATTAAAATTCCCTTGAGAGACACTTGCTTCGTTTCCTCCTTGATAAACAATGCCTGTGCTGTTAAATGCTGGTAAAACATCGATGCTTACATTTGTAGCCGCTGTCGTACCGTTATTCGTAACGACATACTCTGCCGTGAAATTTTGATATTGAGCAATCGTTGCTGGCGCATTGATGTTTAATGACAGGTCAATACCATTGCTAGTATTACCTCCTGATACCGTTATTGATGTAGCAATGACATTATTATTTTCATTGCTTTCTGCGATATTACCATTTGTATCTGTCTCCAAAATTAGGAAATAGTTGCCTGGCGTCTGACCACTTGGGACAGTAATCGCACCTGTAGTCAATGGTTCTGTACCTACGGGTGTATTTCCTGTGTTGATAACACCAACTTGTACATCGTTTCCACTCAGTTGATTATCTATTGAAAGATAAGCGCCGATGACATAACTGCCTGCTGCGGTCGCTGTTCCGATATTACGAACTAAAACCGTGTAATCAACAACATCTCCTGCACCACCTGAACCTGTAATATTCAAATTCGCTAAAGTTAAATCAGCTTGGTTTCCACCGCCTGTACTTCCGCCACCAGGGTAGCTTGCTTCATCATCTTCGTTTGGTGTTGTGCCATTTCCATTGTTTGGCGTAGAGTCCGCATCATTTTCATTTTGTGCCGTTACCTGCCCGTAAAAATTGATGTCATTCGAAAGTGAAAAGATACTATAAGTAATCGATGCACTTTGTCCCGCAGCCAAATTTCCTACATTCCAACGCGGTACTTCTGTCCAGTGTACTTGTGACGTACCTTGTGTGGTGACAGGAGTACTGATTATGTTGACTGTACTGTTTTTGTGAAATTCAAGTTCAACACCCGTTGCTGTCTCATTCCCATTATTAGTAATGGTGAAAACTGCTGTGCCATTTTGATAGATAGTTGGCGCATCAGCAGAAGCTGTCAACTCTAAATCAACACCGTCACCACCACCGCCTTCAGGAAGAACTGTGATATTCAAGTAACAATTTTCTAAATTTTGACAGAAAGTAGGACTTCCCGAGAAAAACTCTGCAAAACGAATTTCAGTTGTTCCGATTGGAAATAAATCGCCACTCATTGGTTCTCCTTCAAATGGACCAGTTGGATTAGCATCACATCCTGTGAATGGCACTGCATCTGCAAAAGTTACAATAGCACCTGCTGGAGAAGTTGCTGTGACTGTAATATCATCTGGACAAACTAATTCACCCGCAAATCCATTAACAAAGAAAGGAATAATGCAAGTTTCGCTATTACCACATTCATCTGTAATTTCATAAACTACAGTATATCCATTTCCTACAGGACTGAAGAAACCTTGCTGTGTTGGTCCATTGATTTGTTCAATATTTACGATACCACCTGGACAGTCTGTTGTTGCCGTTGGTATATCCCAATGTACCTCTGCTTGATTGATATTAATATCAGGATTAACAAAAATTGGAGAAGGAGGATTAGTCGTTGTATTACAATTAACTTGAAGACCTTCACCGCCACTAGAGCCACCTCCAGGATAAACTGCCTCGTCATCTTCAACAGCTGTAGAGCCATTACCATTGTCTGGTGAACTATCCGCATCCGCCTCACTTTGAAATACAACCTGGCCATAGAGCGTAGGTGTATCTGATAAAGAGAAAATAACGAAAGTAATCGATGCACTTTGCCCCGCAGCTAATGAGCCAACTGACCACTCTGGTGCAGCTGTCCAGTGTACTGCTGAAGTACCTTGTGAAACTACTGGAGTACCCGTGATATTGAGACTAGAGTTTTTAGCAAATAATACCTCGATGTTCGTTGCTGTCTGAGAACCCGTATTTGTTAAAGTAAAAACAGCTTCTCCATTTTGGTAAATAGTTGGTGCATCAGCAGATGCCGTCAATTCCAAATCAACGCCACCTGTTCCGATAGGTCCAATGGTAACTGGACGGGCTAGAATATTATTATTTTCATTCGACTCATCAATTGTATTAGAGTTGTCTACGACATATAGAATGAAATATTCGCCCAAAGTCGTGTTTGCAGGAATAAATATATTGAGAAATGCATTAGTCGCACCTGCTTCCAAAAAGTTTAAGCCTACAACAGAAAGCGAAATATCCGAAGCATCTAAATTTGCGTCAGTAGACAAATAGATAATATTGTTAAACTGAGTACCACTTGCAGCAGCAGTACCTGAGTTCGTGATATTTGCTGCCGAAGGATAGTTTTGTCCTGGTTGCATAGATGCAGGAATATTACCCGTTGTCGTAATCGTCAAATCTGGCTGATTTCCTCCTGTAGAACCGCAATCAACGCTCGTGATTGTTTCTGATAAAGAACAAGGCGTGCCTGGTAAATTTGCTAGATTATTTAAAGTCAAAGTAACAGGTAGTTCACTGATGTTAAATGGACCAATAAGCTCAAAACCATCTGAGTAAGTGATTGAATTATTCCATAATGGACCACTACCGCCGTTGAGTGAAAATGCTGCACGACCTTCTCCGTCTGCACGAAAGTTTACTTCAAAAGTATCGTCATTTGGATTGTTTGGTGTGCCCTTATTATCACAAATCGTTTCGACGAATAGTTCTTCTAGAGTACATTCAGTACCATCCACTAGACCTAAATTGAAGATATTGTCGAGATTAGAATTATTCACAGTAACTCCGATATAAGGCGTTTCGCCAGCGATATCTAAAAAGTTGTTTGTAAATTCAAAATTGAAAGGTCCGTTTAGGTAAGGTGTTGGAACTAAATTATTTTGGTATTCATACTCTAAAGTGTACTGTCCCGCAGGAACATTAGGAAAGAGGTAAACACCATTTGCTTGGCTGACTGCTGTACCTACTAGAGCATTTGTATTTTGAAGATAAAGCTTAATCTCAATGCCTGGAATGAAAGTACAGCCGTTTGAAGTACAGTTTTCACCACCGTCACGATTATTATCTAAAAAGACAGTACCGCTGATAGTTCCAGCTTGCTGACCGATTTCAATGTATACTTCGTCATCTTCTTGTGGATTTTCACAAGTTGCATTATTAGGAGAACTATCTGTATCCGACTCAGACATTGCTGTTATCTCTCCACAAAATGAAGTACTTGCCGAGAGCGTAAAGTAAGTAACGGTCAAAGTTGCAGATTGCCCTGCGTTCAAACTTCCGACATCCCAACTTGCATTTTCACTAAAACCATTGTTTACAATTCCTTGACTTGCATCTGCTGGAAAATCACCCGCTAAGACAGAGGATGTCGTCCGACGAATGGCTGCCGTTATTCCTGTTACGTTTGAGCTTCCTTCATTAGTGACGGTGTAAGTTAATTCCACATAATCATAAATTCCTACAGAATTATCAGCAGCTTCTACTGATAGCGCAAGGTCGGCTGCTCCACCTGTAGGAATATTTGCCTCCAAAATAATGGCGAATGGTTCTGCATCGTTAGGGTCTGGATTATTGCCATTGACACTAGTTGAAGGATATTTGCTTCCTGTCACCAAGAAATTGCCTTCTGGTGTGAGCTGCATGTCATTAGGAACGAAGAACTCAGTAGGGGTTGGTGGCAAAAGAACCACCGCAGGGTCTGTAAGATTAAATCCGTCTGTAATGTCTATAATGCTAAAGTCATTAGTAAAAATAGGCGCTGAATTTTCAGGGAATGTCTCCGTACGTCTTAGCCAATAAATACGGTTATTGAATTTTTTAATCTGAAAAGAAGCATCATCTAAAACAATGTAAGTTGTAGAATAATTAGTAATCAAAGTACCTGTATTGTCTAAAATGCTGACTTGTGCATAAGGGCGTAAGTCACCACCACCGGCAAAAGGAATATAAGTATTACCATCTTCAAAACCAGTTACATCTCCAACAAAATACAGCGAATTTCCTTCGGAAGAAGGGGTAGTTCCCACACCAATCGATCTAGTAGGAATAGTTTGAGTATTTGTCCACAAAATGTTGCCAGCGAAATCTAACTTAATGAAAGTCGCGAATATATTACTTGTGCCAGGCGGGAAATATCTTCTGCTCATGTTAACCACAAGATAACCGTCAGCTACCTCTTTTATTTGTTTGACAAAAGGCTCGGGAGTAATCTCAGTTGTAAAGTTGCCATTCGCATCTTGTCCCGTGAAAGTATCATCATAGCCCGTTTGACTAGTAGGAATGCTAGTTTGCCATTGGATTGTTCCAGTCGGATTCGTTTTGATGAGTACAATCTGGTATAAATCGCTGTTAGTTGTCTTACGCAAAGCGGCTGTAAGAATGCCGTCAGTAGTACCGATAGTACGGACACCATAATCGTCTTGTGGTGTATTGGGTGTGATGTTAAATGTAGAGGAACCCGAAGCTGTAGCGCCGTCAAGAGTTATGTTACGATTGGGAGCTGTACCCGATGCGCCTGTCTTGTAAAAGTCAGGACTACCTCCTGGTGTGCGGTAATAAATCGAATAATCTGCACTGTTTGGGAAAAAACTTGTAGCAGTCCCCAAAGTGTAATTACTCCCCGTGGGTGTTGCTGGTGTAGCAAATATTCGGGAAGCATCTCTGCTAATGATATTGTAGCCGCTGTTTGCATTTTCTACAGTTTCACCGAATGCGCCATTTGTCAAAGTGACAGGTACATCGAGATTTAGTGTTTGTGCAAACGTTAAAACGGAAAATAAGACTCCCGTGAGTAGAATTGAAAATTTTCTCATACTTTTGTTTTTAACAAGGAAGTTAGAATCAAGGAAATAGTACAAAAGTCTATCAGTATCCTCACTGATAGAAATATGTATATTAAATTATTTATTTGTTGAGTCCGAAAATCTGTTAGAAATAAGAATAGCTTTAAAAAGGCAAAATGAATTTGTAAGCGAATAGTTCTATAAAGATAGGGTATTCCTACAATACTTCTATTCAATTCTTGTTTTTTTGTGAGAATGCCTTGTTACTGGTATGTTCTTATGAAATATCCTTGTTAAAAAAGGTGATTTTTTCTGTTTTATCTAGTGGAATAATATACTTTTCGAAGTTTTCTATATGATTGTATCTTGTCAATTGTGTTGGAAAAACGGGTGGCTTATCGTCCGTGATAATTCTATACTTAGGTATGAATGAATCATTTGCCTCAAACTTATTATCCTTTTTTAATTGAAGAGAAATAGAAATAGGTAATTCTCCACAAAGTTCAGATGCTTCCTCTTGTGTTATCTCGCCGCAAGCAATATAGAAACCAATCAGATTTCCCATTAAATCTCCTTCTCTAAATGAAGATAATCTTAGTGTCCCCCAAAGTATTTCTTTCTGTTGATTTTCGAATAAGTAACTCACGTCTTTAAATATCTGAAACATCAGTTTTTTCTTAGTTATGTCATCATTGCTCAACTTTAAAACTTCATACTCTTTTGAGATACTGTAGGTGTAAAAAGAATAACCACTTCTTCTGAAACCGCCTTGTTGTTCATAGGTAATTTTAAATGTCTCATTCAGCGGTGTTTGAGCAAATTCATCACTAAACTCATCAACAAATGTTTTTATACCTCCAGGTCGGGCATGCTTCCAGTCTACCCAAGCACAATTGTAGGTATAAGCGATATTTCCAGCCGCCATGTCTGCATGACCATTCCATATTCTCCAAAGTTGAACGGCTATTACTCCAATAGTAATTATTAAAAAGCCTACTATCCATTTCTTTTTTATCATATGAAAAAATATACCATTTTTAAAGTCGAGTACAAAAGTAAGTAACTTCTAAAAAAGCCGCTTACATCCAAAGATATAAGCGGCTTTCTAGTAATAATAAACTAAAAAAACTATTGCTTCACAAAACGATAAGTCTTCATTTCTTCTCCACTAAATAATTGTAAGAAATAAATACCATTCGACCAGTTATCTATAGCAATTTGAACCGTTTGCTTTCCTTTCTGTGTCGCTAAATTTCTTGTCGTCAAGACTTTACCATGCGTGTCGCGAATGAATAATTGTGTCTCAAATGCATTCTGTGTAAATACATCAATAGACAGATTCTCGCGCGTCGGAATAGGGTATAAATTTGCAGATAACTCGCCATTTTGCATTACTGCATTTGTAGTACTACCGCTTTGAAAATTACTTGTTACATTGACAGTGAATACCGCTTCGTCATCCTCATTTGATTGACCGTAAGTACCGTTTGCAGGCGTACTATCGCTATCTGTTTGATTGTGCGACAATATTTCTCCCCATAAAGTATTTGAACTTGATGCCAAGCTAAAGAGGTTAGCCGTCAAAGTCGCAGTCCCTCCCGCAGGAATAGTCCCGATACTCCAAACGGTATCATATTCACCGTCAAATAAACCTTGCGAAACAGAAGCTTCATTTCCTCCTTGAAAGATGATGCCCAAATTATCAAATGCCGCTAAAATCTCTGCACTAACATTCGTCGCCGTTTGCGTCCCATTATTAGTAACCGTAAACTCTGCCGTGAAATTTTGATACTGTCCAATAGTCGCTGGTGCGCTGATGTCCAAAGATAAATCGCTGCCCGTATTCGGAGCACAATTTCCTGGTAAAAATAGAGTACCAGATACTATACAGTCAGGATTATCAACACGATGTACCGTGTAATCTATGACGCCACCTAGATTACTTACTACCTCCGTCACAGAGTAAGTTACAGGAGTGGTGAAACCAGGCTGGCCTACCACTGTATAAGTACCATTTCCGTCTGCAGCAGGCAGAGTCACAATATAATCAATAAATGCACCTGCGACACCTGCCCCATAGATGTCAAAAGAATAGGTGTCTCCCGTACAGGTCATATTTTCGGTAGTCACACCCAATCTGCAATTATCTGCACTTGGACAAGGCGCAGGAGGAATAACGGTAATGCTTGACGTACAAGTTGGGTCATCATATAAACGTATGGTAACAGTTTGTGGACCTTCAGAAATAAGTCCAGAAAACCGAACTGCTTCATCAAAACTAAATGCTGCTGCGGGGGTATCTAACTCATCATAGGGATGCCAGCCTGTGTCAGATTCTTCTCCCGAAGCGAAAAGCCAAAAGCGATAGCTATCATTTTCTGCCCCAGTAACTGCATTTGTAAATTGTTGACAGTTGATTGCTTGTAGTTCTACATTTAGATTACAAGTATTATCACCACTCAAAACAACAAAAGGAACAGAAACAATATTATTATTATCATTGCTTTCTGCGATATTCCCATTTGTGTCTGTTTCGAGAATAAGAAAATAATTGCCTGGTGTTTGACCCGAAGGAACGGTGATAGAACCAGTTGTTAAAGGTTCTGTACCAACGGGTGTGTTGCCAGTATTGATGACGCCAACTTGAGTGTCACCTGCATCTAATTGATTGTCAGTTGATAAGTAAGCACCAATGACATAACTGCCACTGACATTTGCTGTGCCGATATTACTGACTTCTACCGTATATTCTGAAATTTCGCCTGCTGCGCCAGAGTTAGCATTAAGATTGTCAAGTGTCAAGTCTGGTAAATCTTCTACGGGGTCTTCTCCACATCCTGCTGGAGGAAAGACACTAATAGAACCTGAGCATTCAAAATTATCAATATCTCTCACTAAAAACATATTTGTATTCATTCCCGCAGCAGCAACTAAACCACCAAATGAAAGTGTAGCAGGATATGTACCAGAGCCACCTCCAGGGTAAATATTGTACCCTGTTGCATCTGAATTATTATTGTCAATCACATAGGTTTGAATCCATGTATCGTCTGACGGGGTACTCGTCCCTTGGTCATCACAAGCGTATTCTATTTGCGTAATAGTCAATTGACATGGAACGACTATTTCTCCTCCAGGATAACTCACTTCATCATCTTCTGTCGGTGTTATTCCGTCTCCATTGTTTGGAGTACTATCTGCATCTGTTTCATTTTGTGCTGTTACTTGACCGTAGAAATTGATGTTGTTAGACAAAGAGAAAATATCGTAATTAATCGTTGCACTTTGCCCTGCGGCTAAGTTTCCGACATTCCAACGTGGTACTTCCGTCCAGTGCACTTGCGAAGTACCTTGAGATACAACAGGTGTTGCTGTGATATTTAAAGTATTATTTTTATGAAATTCTAGCTCTATACTTGTCGCCGTTTCGTTTCCGTTATTGGTGATAGTGAAAGTCGCAGTACCATTTTGATAGATAGTCGGTGCGTCAGATGAAGCTGTTAATTCTAAATCTACGCCGTTACCACCACCGCCTTCAGGAAGAACAGTGATATTCATATAGCAATTTTCTAAGGTTTGACAGTAAGCAGGACTTCCTGAGAAAAATTCTGCAAATCGAATTTCAGTTGTTCCAATTGGAAATAAGTCGCCACTCATTGGTTCGCCCTCAAACGGACCTGTAGGGTCGGCGTTACATCCTGTGAATGGAACTGCGTCTGCAAAGGTAACAATAGCTCCTGCCGAAGAAGTAGCCGTGACTGTAATATCATCTGGACAAACTAACTCACCCGCAAAACCCAATACTTGAAAACTGATAACACAAAGTTCACTGTTGCCACATTCATCTGTGAATTGATAAACTACATCATAGCCATTCGTAATGGGGGGGAGAAAACCTCCTTGTGTTGGTCCATTGAGCTGTTCGACATTGACAATACCACCTGGGCAGTCAGTGGTTGCTGTCGGAATATCCCAGTAAACTTCGGCTGCATTGATGTTGATATCAGGATTAACGAAAATAGGAGTAGGAGGATTAGTTGTTGTATTACAATTGACTTGCAAGCCTTCTTCGATGACTATTCCGCCGCCAGGATAGCTAACTTCGTCGTCTTCATTTGCGCTTGTCCCGTTTCCATTATTGGGTGTAGAGTCTGCATCATTTTCATTTTGTGCAGTTACTTGACCATAGAAATTGATGTTGTTAGACAAAGAGAAAATATCGTAAGTAATCGTTGCACTTTGTCCTGCCGATAAATTTCCTACATTCCAACTTGGGGTATCTGTCCAGTGTAATTCTGATGCGCCCAAGGTAGTGATTGGTGTTCCTGTAATGTTGACTGTAGAATTTTTATTAAATGCTACGCGGACGCCTGTTGCGGTTTGTGTACCATTGTTTGTGATAGTGAAAACAGCTTGTCCGTTTTGATAAATGGTTGGCGTCTCATTTGAGGCTGTTAACTCTAAATCTACTTCGCCACCTCCAGTGTTTGAATTAATCGTAATCTGAGTAATGAAAATATTGTTGTTTTCATTGGTTTCTGCAATGTTATTTGTCACATCAATGACGCGTATTAATTGGTAAACCCCAGGGGCGATATTTTCAGGAATATTGATGCCTCCGACAGGATTTTGGAAACCTACTGGCAAAGCTTGAAATAGGTTGTAATCAACTTCGATATCATCGTTACTCACTGAATCATCTGTCGAAAGGTAGGCTGCTGCTGGAATAAATTGCCCTGCGGGAGTATCTACTTGACCGATATTTGTGGCACGTATATTTGGTGATTGTACTGCTTGTTGACCTACTTGTGCTATTAGTGGGACATTGCCGTCTAAACTAATAAAAGTAAAATCTGGCAAATTATTGCCTACATCTACGCAACCAGAGCTACTTATGTTTTCAGATAAAGAGCAAGGCACATTGGGCAAAGTTCCAAGATTATTCACAGTTAAGGTAAGTGGTAACGAATTGGAGAAAAAGTACGGAGAGGTAACGAAACCATTAGAATAGACAACACTGCTACTAAATAAAGTTCCTCCAGCATCTGATATTGTATAGCCTCCCAATCCCAAACCATCTGCTCGAAAATTCAAAGCAAAAATATCATCATTTGGATTGTCAGGAGTACCTCCGTCGTCACAAATTGTTTCGACATATAATTCCTCTAAAGTACACTGTGAACCATCTGTCAGCGCGAGGTTTTTGATTACCTCAGGACCGTCATTCCCTAAAATACCTATACGTGCGCCAAAGCCGTCGTCCGCCGTAACAAAGTTACTTGTCACGTCAAAATTTGTACCTGGTATGAAATATCCGAAGTGTACTAAATCGTTCTGTACAGCATAACGTAAAGAATAATTGCTGGCAGAAGAGATATTTGGAAAGATGTAAAATCCATTCGTATTTGTAGTCGCTGTCGCGACTAAATCATCTGTTCCTTGAATGAATAATTGTAACTCAATACCTGACAAGAACATATCTGTCACTTCTGCATCAATACCACCTTGACGCATTTCATCTAGGAAAACTTGACCTGTTATGATGAAATTTTGTGGACCAATCTCAATGCCCGCTTCGTCATCCTCTTGTGCATCACCAAAGATGCCATTATCTGGTGTACTGTCATTGTCCGCTTCATTCATCTCAGATATTTCTCCAAAAAATGAAGTATTGCTCGCCAGCGTGAAGTAAGTTAAAGTGAGTGTTTCTGTTTGTCCAGGAGCTAAGTCGCCGATTTGCCAGAGAGCTTCGTCTGTGTAGCCCAATTCTAAACTACCTTGACTTGCGATAGCTGGAGTAGAACCCGCCAATACGGATGCGCTTGTTCTTGAAATCTTAGCTGTAACGCCTGTTGCTGCTGTGCTACCTTCGTTTGTTACGGTGTATATAATTTCTACATTTTCGTAAATCCCTGTATTTTCATCAGAGGCACTTACACTCAAATTAAGGTCTGCACCTGCGCCACTTTGTTCTTGATTTTCTAAACGAATAATGAAAGTTTCACCATCCGTTGGGTCAAAGAAAAAATCAGGAAAAGCGATATCAGAATAGTAAGCGCCCGTTACTATGAAATCGCCATTGGCGAGCTGTTCTAAGTCTTTCGGAATAAAGGTTTCGCCAGGAGTAGCAGGTATAAATGCAACAGGATTTATAGCAGCATCAACATTGGTAATGCCATTTGTAATATTAAAAATAGCGAAGTCAAATACATTAGTTGGAGGTCCGTCATCAATAAATGTTTCACTTAGTTTTACCCAATAGACTTCGCCGTCGATTTCTTTGATAAACCACGAAAAATTATCATTGACAATCCAAGAGGTACTGAACGACTCTATTACTGCGCCTGTATTATCTAATTGGCGGTATTGTGCATTTGGATTGATGTCTCCGCTACTCGAAAAGGTAAAATAAGTATTGCCATTTTGAGTTCCTTCTACGCTCGTCACACGACCACGAAATCCTAAGTCCGCAGAAGAATTACTCCCAACCTCAAGCTCGCGCCAAGGAAGTCGAATATTACTATTCCATAAAACATTTCCTGCAAAATCTATCTTGATAATATTCGCATACTGCTCGCTAGTCGTTGGAGGAGAATATAATTTATTTTGATTGACAATGATATAACCGTCTGGGACTTCTTCGACAATCGAAACGACAGGAATAGGCTGTGTCTCATAAACAAACTCTCCATCAACCTGACCTTGAAAGATAATATCGTAACCCGTTTGTTCCATTGGAATAACTGTCTCCCAAGCGATGTCACCGCTTTCATCTGTTCTAAGCACGACCAACTGATACAAGTCGTCTGCCCCTGCACGTGCCGCCACGGTGAAGGCACCGTCTGTCAATGTGCCTCCAATAGGAGAACGCGCACCGATAGTTTTTAGACCAAAATCGTCTGCTGAAGTGGTGTAAGTTTGTAGATATTCGGTATCTCCATTAGCCGATAAACCTTGTAAGGTTACATTGCGATTGGGAGCTGTACCCGTCGCGGCAGTCGTATGAAAGGTAGGTGAATCATCTAAGTAGCGAACGGAAAAACCACTACCAGCAGGTAGAATGTTTACTGAGTTTACGGAATAGTTGTCGCTGCTACTCGTGATTAAAGAGCTGTACAGTAATGCGTCATCTCGTGAAGTTAGGTTAAAACTTGTACCGTCAGAACCCACTGGGAAAAATTGCTCGCCGCAGTCGCCAGCGTTGCTGAGAATAACTGGGATGCCATTTTGAAGCGTCTGCGCGGAGATAGTTGCAGCCAGAAAAATGCCGCAGAGCAGGAGGATGAAATTCTTCATGTGTTGCTTTTTGTTTTTCGCTCTCTCGGACAAAAGCCTCAAGAACTGATTTAAGTCAGGTGAAAAATATAGATTTTACAAATAGGAAAATGTCAACAAGAGTTATTAAACTTTTGAGACAAAGGTGTAAAATAGTTAGTTGTAAGTCGAAAAATGATGTTTGAAGTGAGTAGTTGTAGTTCTTAAATGATTATTTAGAATGGAATGTAACTACAAAGTCACTGCTACAAAGGTAAAGGAACAAAGTGTTGCGAACAAATATTGTTTTTTATGAAATGAGTGGTAAAATAAATAGGCTGCTCGAGGTCGAATAGCCTATTTATTTTAGCGTTATTTTACTTGTTTAGAATATCGAACGCAATCCAAAAGCTAAGCTAACTTGTTGTATATCAGACTGTAATATGCCGTTGAAGACATCATGTTGTGTCCAAGACCATTTGGGAGTTAAGGATAGTCTGATTTTATCATTTAGATGGTAAGCGAGGAACAAATTGGCGCGCAAACTCATACTAAATGGCTGAAATAAGACTTTATCTGATGCTTGCTCAAAGTCGATGATGCTTCCATTTGTATCTAAGGTTTTTCCTGACTGATTGATAAGGAAGTTAAAACTTGTACCTGCTGAAATGCCGCAAGACCATTTTTTACGCGCTCGATAAATGCCAACTTCAAGAGGAATAGACCATAGCTGATACTTGTTGTAATGCTCAACATTTCGTGTCGTCAATGTATTGGCTACGGTGTCGCGCATTTCTCTACTTAGGGTATTTCCTATGGAGTCAATGCGGACTAAAGTGAGTGCTTGCGCTTGAAATGTTGTAGTGTTTGTTTGAAGTTTTTGTTCGAATTTTGTCCAAATATTTTGATATTCTACTCCTGTATTGAGTCGAAAACCTTTGTATAAAATACCTGCATTTAAACCATAGGTTTGCCCCAGTATAGAACTCTCTGACCTGTTTTTCTGTGTCGCCAAGGAGTCGTCGCCTGTAGATTTGAATTTGAAGTTAGTGCTATTTATTCCTCCGTAGATGCCGCCTTCAAACATGAATTTCGCCTCTTTGTCAACCTCTGTTCTTTTTTTAATTTCCCGAATACCTGTGTATAAAAGAGAGTCTTCGATAGCAGGAGTATATTTCGTTAAGTCCTTAAAATTACTTTTTAAATGAGCAATGATTTGAGGTGTGTCTTTTTGTTTGCCTTCCTGTACCGTGAATATTGGAGTTGAGCTATTTTTATTTGTGTTCTGTTCTGTCTGCTTTTCGTTTACAGGTGCATTAGGAGTAGAGTTTACTATCTCCGCTTTTACAGTGTTTTCGGTGCTAGATGTTTTCTCCAGACTTATTTTTTTTATAAAAGAAGGCGTTGAGTGGTTTTTGCTTTGAGGTTTTAAAGAATTTTTATTTATAGGTCTTTTGCTATCTAACTTTGGATTAGAAGAAGCTGTAGTGTTTGTTTGATTGTTATTTTTCTTCGAATTATTATTTATGCTTTTTGTCGAATTTCTACGCTCACTTATTATGTCCTTCTTATCAAAAGGAGTCGTTTTGTTTTCGTTAATCGTAGCCTTAGTTTCTGTATTATTCGTTTCGTTTAGTTTGCTAGTTGAATCTCTATTATCTGTTGCTTTTCTTTTTTCTAGCTTTTGATTTTGTTCTAGAGTCGTTTGTGTGTTTTGCCCGATATTATCCGTATTTCCTAAATCTGAAAACATATATCCTAGACCAGCCAAAAGCATCAATAATAAAAAAGCTCCACCATACTTTTTCCATAGAGCAACAGGCGCTTTACCCACAGGAGTATCCAATTCCTCTGCGATATTATCCCATAGCCCATTTACGTCAAAATCGTCATTTGACATCTCTTTATTTTTAAATCTTTTATTGTATTCGTTTTCCATACTTTTTTGATTTAAATTGTCGCTAAAGCACCTGATTTACGGAGCCAACTCTTCGCACGAGATAATTTTTTACGCGAGACGGCTTCTGCAATATTCAACATCTTTGCTATCTCTTTATGGCTATACTCATCAATGACAAAGAGGTTGAATATCTCAAAATAACCTTTTGGCATTTGCTTCAATACATCTAACATTCTTTCATCAGTGATTTCTTCTACCTTGATTTCTGCTGATGTCTGGCTATCGTGTGTATCTGCAATAAATTCTTCTGTAGGTAAACCAATAACTCTTTCATTATAATTTAGACAAGTATTAATTACAATCCGAGCAGCCCAGTTTTTCAAAGGTGATTTACTCGGGTCATACTTATCAATACTTCTGAATATTTTCACGAAACTCTCTTGCAGTGCATCTTTTTCAAAAGAATTATCACGTAAGTAACGACTAACCACTGCTCGCAAATACGGCAAAAGGGCGAGGTACAGTTCTTTCTGTGCCGCCCGATTTTTTGCTTGACATGATTTGATTAGTTGTTGGTCAATTGTCATTCTTCCTGAAAAAATATTTTTAAGTAGAGAGCAATACAACTCATTACACTCGAAAGTGCATGAGTTATATTGTTCGTCGGCTTGATGTTTCCTATTCTACTGTGACCTCGTCTTCTGCGTCACAACCATTAGCATCTGTAACTGTAACAGCATAGACCCCTGTTGTTACTTCGTAAAGGATAGGCTCTGTTGAACCTTGACTCCAAGTGTATGCAAAAGGAGCAGTACCGCTACCGTTACTTGGATATGCATTCAAAATATAAGTACCATTATTTGCTAAGCTATCTGGAGATACATCAATATCAACAAAAAATCCTGTACAGGGTACTGTGCTGAAATCATAACTTACAGAGATAGTACACCCATTAGCATCTGTAATATATACCCAATATGTTCCCTCTCCTGTCAATTCTATTGTCTGAGTAGTCGTCAAACTATCCTGCCATTCGTAGGTGTATGGCGCAGTTCCTCCTATTGGTTCAGCAGTTAAAATACCGTCACTTTCTGAGATAGAACCTTCAAAACCGGCACAGTCCTCAACAGGATTTTCCGTGTCAGTATCTTCAATCGTAATAGAGCCTTCAGATGTACAATCATTAGCATCAGTTACTGTAACGCTGTAATCGCCAGCAGCAAAGATATTGATAGTACTGGTTGTTGAACCTTCAGACCAAGTATAAGTGAAGGGCTCTGTACCACCAAAGATGTTTGCAAAAACGAGAGAATCGTTTCCTGTAAGACTGACTCCAAAGCTATCACACATGACCATATTTGGGGTTGGGTCAACCATTTCATCTTCATTACAAGATGTGAAAGCAATTGTACTCGCAAGTACTAAAAGAATAGCTAAAAAGCTAAATTTTTGAGAATTGAACATGTTATTAATTTTTAATAAAGTGTTGAGTGATTTCTAACACTTCGGGTGAATTTTTAATAAAGAATAGCTGCTTGTTTCGTTTATCGTACCCGACGAAAATGCAAAATGTGACACTTGCCGATTTTATAAAGTAATTTCATCTTCTGCCGTACACCCATTCGCATCCGTGACTGTTACTGAAAAAGTGCCAGGCGGTGTGATGAAAATAAAACTAGTCGTTGAGCCTTCTGACCAATTGTATAAAAACGGGAGTGTACCAAAAAATATAGATGTTTCTAAAGAAGGAATACTATCAATATGGTTGATTTCTACATTGAATTGAGCGCATAAATCTATAGGTGCGATGTAATTAATCATGCTTTCTGCGGTGCATCCTAATGCATCGGTTACTGTCACGCTGTAGATACTGTCTTGCGTTGGTTCTATCTGAGCAGAAGTATTTCCTACAGACCACAAATAGCTGAATGGCTCATTTCCTTCACTTGCCGTGACTTCTAATATTGGTGGCTCTTGCTCTGGAAAAGAGAAAATTTCTGCGGTCAGATTACAAACAATTGTATCTGGAATAATTTCTTCTGTTATATTATCCGTCGTATCCATATTTTCTTTCTTGCAAGAACTAAAAACTAGTAATGCAAGAACAGAAAATAAGAGAATTGAGAATATTTTATTTTTCATGCTGATATTTTATTCAAAAAAAAGCATTGTCTTTGCTTATTTCGTCTATAGTACCCAAAGGTTTGGGCGAATGTGACACTTGGGAATTATTTTTATAAAAAAAACGGCATCAAGATAAAATCCTGATGCCGTTCGTGTACGCTCAAATTTTGTTAGAGTGTAATTTTTACTTATTCAACTTCGCCCAAGTATCACGTAAAGTCACCGTGCGATTAAAAATCAGCTTCTCTGGTGTACTATCTGTATCTGTCGCAAAGTAACCGATGCGAATGAATTGGAAAGTTG
This sequence comes from uncultured Saprospiraceae bacterium, assembly GCA_937923465.1. GTDB lineage: Bacteria > Bacteroidota > Bacteroidia > Chitinophagales > Saprospiraceae > JAHDCG01. Next base: position 3,891 of record CALDUB010000399.1, on the reverse strand, counting down.
TTCCAGGCTCTGATTTTGTCAAACTTGGCTCAACATAAGCTTTAGGAATGACCTTCAAAGATTCCTTATTAAAGAATTCTAAAAAGTCTTTGTCTTCGTGAGAAGTTGGTGTTGGGTCAGAGAACAGACGGTCATACAAACGTACTTCTGCTTCTGCTGCGTGCTCGATGCTTACCCAGTGCAGAGTACCTTTTGCTTTGACGCCAGAGGTATCTTCACCAGACTTACTATTATCGTAGTAAGTACAGTTGATTTGAGTCACTTCACCATTTTCGTCTTCATCAAAACCATCACAGTGGATGATGTATGCGCCTTTTAGACGGACATCTTTGCCAGGTGCTAATCGGAAATACTTGCGATTTTGTGGTTCTTTTTTGAAATCATTACGCTCCACCCAAATCTCGCGTGTGAAAGGAACCTCACGGAAAGTTTTCACTTCTTCACCTGGATTGTTTTCTACAGACATGATTTCTGTTTGACCTTCAGGGTAATTAGTAATCACTAATTTAATCGGGTCTAAGACAGCCATGACGCGGTCTGTGGTTTCGTTTAATTCCTGACGTGTACAGAAATCAAATAACTCCATTTCAATCAAGTTTTCCCGCTTTGCTACACCCGCTTTATCACAAAATTCGCGAATAGCTGCTGGCGGAATACCACGACGACGCATACCCGAAAGAGTAGGCATACGCGGGTCGTCCCAACCTGTGGTCAATCCTTCCTCTACCAATCTTTTCAACTTACGCTTAGACGTAATCATGTGCGCGACATTCATACGCGCAAATTCCGTTTGTTTACTCGGATAGATGCCTAGTTTTTCAATCAACCAATCGTATAATGGACGGTGATTTTTAAACTCTAAAGAACACAAAGAGTGTGTGATTTTTTCAATAGAATCACTTTGTCCGTGTGCAAAATCGTACATCGGGTAGATACACCATTCGTCACCTGTACGGTGGTGTGTTTCGTGTTTGATACGATAAATGACGGGGTCACGGAAATGCATATTCGGTGAAGTCATGTCGATTTTGACACGGAGTACGCGCGAACCGTCAGGAAATTCTCCCGCTTTCATGCGTGCAAACAAATCTAGATTTTCTTCGATGCTACGTGTACGGAAAGGACTTTCTGTACCTGGACGTGTTGGGTCGCCTTTTTGTTCTCTTATTTCTTCCGCCGTGCTGTCATCTACATAAGCCAAACCTTTTTTGATTAGCTCAACAGCAAAAGTATACAATTGAGGAAAGTAATCACTTGTGAAAAGTGCATCACCATTCCATTCAAAACCTAACCACTTGATATCACGCTTGATGCTGTCTACAAACTCAGTCTCTTCGGTAGTTGGATTAGTATCATCAAAGCGAAGATTAGTTGTACCTCCAAACTTTTGTGCAATACCAAAATTGACACAAATTGCCTTTGCGTGACCAATGTGCAAATAACCATTTGGCTCAGGCGGAAAACGCGTTACCGGAGTGCTGTGCTTGCCTGTTGCAATATCTTCTGCTACCATATGCTCAATGAAATTGAGGCTTTCTTTCTTTTCTTCTGACATGATGCGATTTACTGTTGGACGAAAGATATTAGATGTTAGACCTTAGATGTTAGACAATTTATCTAACATTTAAAATCCTCTATCCAAAGTCTAAATCTACTATTAACGAAGGACGATTTAGGTATCTTTTGATTGTAAATTGTGTTTTGAACGCGCAAAAGTACATTATTCGTTGATAATGCGCGGTATTGTTAGGTTTAAAACCTCTAAAAGGTGGGAAAAGTTACAGGAGAGGATAGTTTTTTATGATGATTAATGCTTTAGACTATGATAAATAATACTAGTGTTAAAATTTTTCTTTTAAAAATGAGAGTATTTTATTCTCGTTTCATAAGCAAATTCTTTAACTCATTTAAATCTCTATACAATGTCAAAAATACGTCCTGTCTTTTGCTTCCTATGCCTATTGCCGCTACTTCTTACTGCCCAAAATGAAGAGATTAAAATTGATAAATGGGATTTTGGAATCTTATTCGGGACCAACGGCACAAGAAGTAATATTGAGACATACCCCTCCTCCGAAATTGGTTTTTCAAACGAATTGAAGTCCGTAGAGTCAATAAGAGGCGCTGGACCTGAGTTAGGAATATTGCTGGCTTATCATTGCACTCCCTTGTTATCTGTAAAAACGGAACCTTCTCTAGGACTTACAGAGACAAGCTATGTCTTTAATTTTGAGGGAGTAGAAATCTTCAGTCGGACACATGAAAGTGTGAATATGGAACTTCCTCTACATTTGCTCATCGAACCACAGGGGAAAAAATTTACGCCCGCTTTTACCGTTGGCGGTAGATACGTGAAGGATTTGACAAACACCTCTCAATTAAGTGCTATAGGCAATTTCCCTTTTGCACAAGAAGATATTATGCTTGATGTGGGATTGGGTGTGGCGGCTTCTTTCAAGAAATTCAAAATGCGTTATGAGTTTATGTACTCAAAAGGTTTGCTTAATCAATCAGTTTCTGAATTAGCGCCTGCTGCTAATAATCCTTTTTCTGAGGTTTTTAATAATCGCTTGAGAGCAAGGTTGGTTTTTTATATGTAAGTAATGTCCATTCAAGCTTATTCTAAAATATTTGGTGAAACCTAAGAATATTTTTCAATTCTAAATAACATTTTCAAACAACTTCATTGCAATTTTGCACAACAAAGTCAGATTTTTACTACTTTTACTTACCAAATCAAGTACCTCAAGTAGTATCAAATGGAAAAAAGTATAAGTGATAAAATAACTGACCTCGTGAGTGAGGGCGAAACGGGCAAAGCGCTAAATCTCTTGCGTGACCATGTGACTACTGCGTCTCCGCGTAATGAAACCTTGTATCATTCTGTTGTTATGTTGCTCGGGAAATATAATAAATTTGAGCGAGAACAGCGCTTAGGTTTGGAACCTGAAGGGAAAGAATTGAATCGCATTGAATATAATTTATTGCGAATTAATGAAGATTTGAGAACAGGAAAATTAACTGTAGCGAGCAAAAATACTCGTACAACAAGAAAGCTTAGTTCAACTGCTCAATCCCAACAAAAAACAAGTGGGAGCAGTCCTATTCTTTGGGTTTTGGCTACTTTAGGAGGTCTTGTTGTATTGATTATTCTGATAGCTGTTATGTCCTATGAAGAGCCTGATGATTTGTATAATTATGATGATTCTTATCTTGATTTGACTGAAAGTCCAATTGAACCTACCCCCGTAATTGAGACGCCTCTTGCCACTGTCAATCCAATAGGAAATTTAACAGATATTAGCAATCAAGTCATTAAAAATCTTTTGGCAGGGAGCAATTGGTTAGATACTACAAACGGAAACGGCTATATCAACTTTGATGCCTCGGGTAGGTCTGCGACTTATCTAGGCGGTGCAGGGCGTATCGAAGTTGAAATGTTAGGAGATGACGGCTATATTTATGCCGTTTATTGGCATCCTGATGGAAGCTCTGCTTATTTAGCTATTCCGCCGCAGATGAGTGGAAATAGTTTAAGTGTATTTGTGCAAAATCCTCAGACGAGTCAGTATCTTCCTATGCCCATGATTTGGACTAAGCAGTAGAATATTGCACTATAAAAAATAAAACTCACTCTCCAATATACAATTTTTTTCGCGTTCCTAATTCTACATTAAGACTCTAGAATTAAGGTTTGAATATCTATAAAACTAAGTTGAAGTCACATCGATAATGTATTCATCAAAAGTGGATACTTCTATTTTGTGCTTTATTAAGTGTTAATGGATGTCAAAAAATAAGCAATTTTAGACTTTTTGCCTGTCTTTTCAATCCCGAAGGGTTGAAAAGTCGCCTTCGATACTTTTTGACGTAGGCAAAATTTATCAGCGA
>CALDUB010000398.1 GCA_937923465.1 uncultured Saprospiraceae bacterium | reverse complement strand
AAATCTTCCCCAACTCCTCCCATATCCGAACCATGGCCCAAGTATCCAATTCACAATATTTCAAGAGTGCATTAAAAATAGTCGCTTTTTCTTCATCATCATAAATTTCACTGACTGCCTTGTGCCATTGAATAACTGCAGTGCTACCGTTCTGAATATCTAAATCGCCATAAGACAACTCTGGACACAAAACAGGTAAAACTTTCTTAATAGAAGCCCGTCCTTTAAAGGCATGATGAATGTAAAGTCCTTTGCTGAAAATTTCCATTAAGTCGTAAACGCGGTCATTAATGGAGTTTAGAAAGTCCGCATATTTGGGTAGCATGACCGCCGTTTCTTTATTTCTTGATTTTTCAAATCCTTTATTCCAGACGATGACTGTACCGCCTTCTTGAGCAATATTCTTTTGTAAATCTTTAATTAAATCCTCGACAGGCTCGTCTTTTGTACGAAGTAGATATTCGTGATGTGTTGGTTCTGCACCTTGCTTTTCTATGGTGTGCAAAGAGTATTGAAAAATCATTTGCTGATAAGGCGCAACGCCATCTTGAGCAGGAATAACGTAAGAATAAGTCTCGTAATCTAAGAAGTAAAGTGGGTATTCTAAACCACTCAATATCGTTTTTATCTTCTCTTTTTTGATGTCGACTCTCTTCTCTTTTGCGACTTCTATTTGTAGTTTTTGCTTGGCAGAAAACTTAAACTGGACGAGCGAAACGCGGTTAATATCGTAAACATCTTTCTCTATTAAAGCCTTCAGTTTCTTCTCACTGATACGCGCGATATTGAAAATATTATAATCTGGTAATTTTGCACAATACTTCTTTCTAAAAGCACAATCACTTTTCGCGCCACACAAATGATGCGCATTTTTAATCAAGCGTTTGCCTTGAAATACCATGGCAGCATTGGCTTGCACACTGATTGATGATAATATTTTTCTTACTTCAGTTCCTACATCTTGTAACAAAAATAGCTTTTTCAAGTTAAGCTCTCCGTCTTTGACGTATTCATTATTGACGTGAATAATGTAAGTATTTTTCACCTTGTATCCCGCCAATTCAAACACCATTCTTTGAAAAGCAATATCATAAACATGCTCTGGTTTCACTTTTGTCGAAGCCTTGACTTCAAATATATCTACAATCTTTTCGCCTTTATTTACCGTAATATCTGCCCGCGCCAAAAATCCATTTGCTTCCACTGTCTGCTGAAACAACATGTCTTTCTCCGTACACAATTTCTTTTCAACAACACAATGGTCTTTAAACCATTCCATGGCCAACCTGTCAATAAGATTTCCTTGTTCTAATTTGTGTAGAATATCATCTGTAATTGGCGTCGCTTTTATCTGTTCATTCTTCATCATCCAAAAGGTTTCTGGACAAGCGAGATATTCTAAAAAATCAGACTTAGAGAGCGTTTGCTTTGGCATAGTTATTAAATTTTCCTCAAAAGTCTACAAAATAATTCGATACAGAGGATTATTCCTGCTTTTTTGAAAATAAAGATAAAATCTCCTCAACTCTAATCTACTAGATAAAGCACCTCGTGCCCCTCTCGGAAGTTAGGAATCTCCAAACGTCGTATCATTTTATTAATCGCAGGGACAGGTACTTTATAGTCTCGATTATGATTTTGAGAAAGGAGTTGTTTATAAGGAACTTCAAGATAAATAATCTTTATTCTTGCGCCATATTCTAGAAATAACGAAACCCACTTTCCACGCATTTCTCGTGTAATATTTGTGGCATTAAACGTAAATGACTCCTGTTTACGCATCCATTCTTGCGCTTGCTCTTTGGCTAATTGAATAACGCGCCCATTTTTCTTTTTATCGCGCGGGTCTATTTTATGCTGTCGTCGAATGTCATCTAAGGATAAAACAGGTAAATCCAAATTCTTCTTAATGTAGTTATCTTTTCCTGTCCCAGGTAAAGCAGAAAGAATAGTCACCTCAAATTTCAGGTCTTCAAATGGCTCATAATCAGGCGACATATCATCCCGTGTCAAAAACAAAAATCGACCATAGTTAGACTTGAATTCATATGGTATGCCCCAACAATTATTTTCGATACACAACTCTTTAAACAAGTCAATCTTCAAGAAACACTCTTCCGCATCATTGCATATTCGTCCCGAAATATCCGCCTTTGCAAACATCGCTAAATGCTTCGTATTAACAGCGAGACTTGCTTCTATCACAGATTTTCGAGGGTCTTCTTTTGCTATCGCCCACAAGGGCAAACCATGTAAACGAACAATTTTAGCAATTTTTTCTCGAATATGAAACGGCGTAGAAATTTCTTTATACAACAATTCACGTGTTGTATACTCTCCCTTCAATGCGTGTTTTGGAGAAACAATTCGTTCTTTTCCCTCTATCAATTCCATGACCGTAGTTGAACGCTTTTCAACATCATGCAAGAGCGCAGCCGCGAAGAGAATATGCTTATCTTGTTCTGGAAGGATTTGAAATTCACACAAATTCAACAAAGCCTCTACTACCATTTTAGTATGTGTCAATACATCTCCTTCTCCATGCCAAATCGGGTCTTGTGGCACATCACGCATCTCTCGCAGCCACGCAAATTGAGCCTCCAAGTCCTCCCAATTAATAGGATTATCAACTTCGTATGTCGGGAATTTCCACATGATTAGTTTTGAATTTTAGCGAAGGCATAGGACACTTCAACTAAGTCGTAAAACGAAAATAAAGGACTGCCGCATTCATAAATAAAAATTAGTGTCTAATGGCTGTCTTTTGCAATTTTACTCGTTACAGATGTCAGACGCTTTCTTCTCGCAATGTCAGAAGTTGTACTCTGATTTTTCGCCTTTTATATAGTGAAGCGTCCGACGTCACGGTATTTGAAAGTCAACAGGATAAATATTCATATCCATACCAGCCAAACTTCTCATAATTGGTCAATGTCGCAGCTTTCCAAGTCTTCGTCCAATGTACATCTGTTTGCACATGGCTTTCTCGCACCAATTTAAACAAAGAGTCAAACTCATTTGGAGCAACAGGCAAAATACCAGAATTTGTCTCGAACGCTCCCGCATTTCGAATCACAAAACCTTCTGAACAAGCTTTACCAGTATCTGGCTCATATCCTCCGAGTAAACCCGCAGTCTCCACGCTCGCCTTCCAGTTCATTCCTAAATTATCTGTCAACCACTCATCTAATACCATATTTTCAGACTTTCTATTTCCTATAAAATCTGACAATTTGCTATTCAACGAAATCTCTGGAACAACAGGGAAATTAAATAATTCTGCATAGAATTTCACCTCTTCCCATGACAACCAAACTTCTTTTTTTCGCACCGCAAAAACATAAAAATAAGACTCTATATCTTTGTATGCAATCGAATGCACTCCAAACATATTCTCTCCAAAAATCTCTAAATCACCTAAATCATTTTTTATCAATTGCCACCGTTCTCGCAAGGGTTTGTCCCACGGATGCACCGAAGGCGCCACATGCGAACGCGCAAATACGCCCTGCTTATTAAAGCAATTGTTTTGCCCGTCTAACTTTTCCGTTAAGACTAACTCGGGCAAAGTGGCAAAGGCAGAAACATAACCATTAGGCATAAATCGGTCGTCTGAGGTTGTCCCCAGACTGATTTGTGCGTGTAGACTACGTGCGTATTTTCTTTGAGATGACATGATTTTTATTGTTTTCTAAATAATTAACCATCTATCTTTGAAAATAATTCCTTCAAACGAATAATCATGAAAAATTTAAAAACCACCAATGCCGTCATCTTCTGGAATACTCTTCTATTCCTATGCCTTGTCCTAGCATTAGTCTTTTTCCCAACTTACCTCGGCGCAGAAGATTACGTTTTGTCTTACGGACTTTTCATCATTGTTCTCATTTGCGGTTACATCGTTTTCTGCATAACGGCAGGGGTTATTGCGTCTATACTAAAGAAAAAAGAAATCGCGCAAGGCTTTTATCTATCTGCGATGACCATTGCATTAATTGGCGTTCCGTCTTGTTATGGTGGCATTTTTATGCGGTCAGCAGTGTTATAAGCTACCCTATGTGACAAACTATAGATACAGTTTGACCAATTACATTCGTTTTATGGATAGAAACTATTATTTTCACGTTTTCAATAATAGATAGGTGTCAGAAGTCAAAATCCGTATGACAAATGAAATCTAATCCATTAGTAAAATATTAAAATACGGGATAAAGTTGTAAAGGTGGAAACCGTCTGCCGTCAACCGTCCTCCGTCAACCGTAAAAAAAACACATGAAAAAATCAATCTTTTTTTCTTTGCTTTTTGTGCTGACTTCATTGACTGTCTTTGCACAAAAACCGATTACTTTAGAAAATATTTGGCAGGATTACACATTCTATCCTAAATATGTACCTGGATTTAACTTCCAAAATGACGGACAACATTACACACGTCAAGAAGAAGGAAAAATTGTCCAGTACAATTTGGTATCAGGTAAGCAAACCAATGTCATTTTAGATGCTGCAAAACTTAAGGGTAGAAATGGTTTTGATGGCAATATGGACAGCTACGAATTTAGTGGAGATGAGGACAAAATGATGATTACCTCTGGTAGCGAAAAAATCTATCGTCACTCTTCTCGTGCGAACTTTTATGTGTGGGATAGAAGCGAACTGGAGCCTGTCTTCGAAGACGGAAAGGTGATGTACGCGACTTTCAATCCTAAAGCAGACAAAGTAGCTTTCGTTTATCAGAATAATCTTTACTACAAAGATTTGATGACCCGCAAAGTCACTCAAATCACGAAAGACGGTGAAAACAATAAAATCATCAATGGTGCGACAGATTGGGTTTATGAGGAAGAATTTGCGATTTGGCGCGGCTTTGAATGGTCTCCTGACGGTACAAAATTAGCTTACTATCGTTTTGATGAAAGCGATGTTCCTGAGTTTACAATGACCAATTATAATGATGAAATGTATCCTGAGTACGTCACTTTCAAATATCCAAAAGTTGGCGAAAAGAATGCAAAAGTTAGCATTCATATTTATGATTTGAAGACCTTGAAGACTACTAATGCGGACTTAACATCAATGAAACCGTCGAAAGACAAGGCTAGCATCAATCAAGTATTAAAGGCAGATTCTGAATTTTACGTACCACGTATCAAATGGACACAAGACAATATGCAATTGTGTGTTTTCAAAATGAATCGCCACCAAAATAAATTAGAGTTGCTCTTAACCAATGCGGTTAGCGGAAAAACGAAGACTTTACTAGAAGAGAAAAACGAATACTATATTGACATTCATGACAATTTAGATTTTCTTGATGGTGGAAAACAATTCATTTGGACAAGCGAAAAAGACGGTTGGAATCATGCTTACTTGTACAATATGGATGGCTCTATGGAACGTCAATTGACTCAAGGAAATTGGGAAGTAACTAGCTTTTACGGTGTCGACCAAAAAAATGGTAAATTCTACTACCAAGCTGCTAAAAAAATGGCGCAGCAACGTGAAGTTTACGAAGGCAGTTTGAATGGCAAAAAATCACGCGCAGTCGCAGAAGTTCCAGGTACAAATAGTACGAACTTTAGTAGTACTTTTGATTACTACGTTTTGACGCATTCAGAAGCAAATCTTGCCCCGACTTTTGAAGTTTACGAAAGAAACGGTAAATCAGTACGCATCATCGAAGACAATGCACGTATCGCAAACTTGCAGAAGGAATACAATGTGCAGCCGATTGAATTTACGAATTTTAAGACATCAGAAGGCGTACAGTTGAATGCTTATACAATCAAGCCACCAAATTTTGATGCGTCTCGTCAATATCCAGTTTTCATGTACTTGTACGGTGGTCCAGGTAGTCAGCAGGTGACGGACGGCTGGAAAGGACAAAACTACTGGTGGTTTCAGATGTTAGCGCAACAAGGCTATATCGTAGCTTGTGTGGACAATCGGGGAACAGGTGGACGCGGTGAGGAGTTTAAAAAAGTGACTTACCAAGAGTTAGGAAAATACGAAACTGTTGACCAAATCGAAGCGGCAAAACACTTTGCGGCTTTGCCTTACACGGACAAAAATCGTATTGGTATCTTTGGCTGGTCTTATGGTGGTTACATGAGTAGCTTGTGTTTGTTGAAAGGAAATGATGTTTTCAAAGCAGCAATCGCAGTAGCGCCAGTAACAAACTGGAAATGGTATGACTCTATCTACACGGAGCGCTACATGCGTACTTTAGCGGAAAACGAGAGTGGTTATGCGGATAATTCTCCTGTTTATTTTGCTGACCAATTAAAAGGAAATTATCTTTTAGTTCACGGCATGGGTGACGATAATGTTCACTTCCAACACACCGCAGAAATGGCAAATGCTTTGGTGAAAGCCAATAAACAATTTGATACTTACTTCTATCCAAATAGAAATCATGGTATTTATGGTGGTTTAACTCGCTTGCATCTTTATACTAAAATGACTAATTTCTTGGAGGAGAATTTGATGAATGATACTGGTGAGGTTGGAGTTGAGAAGCCTTAACATTTTGGATTGAATGAGAACGGCGATACGGAATTTGGATTCTGTATCGCCGTTTTTCATTCTGTAACTATTATGCCTTTTAGAAATGTCAATTCCTTTCTGTAAATTCGTCCTCACAAAAAATAAAGCCATGTTACACCACACAATAACAGCAAAAAAACAAACCACCGTCCTCCTCCTCCACGGCTACGGCGAAGACAGTCGCATGTGGGAATATTTCATGCGCGGATTAAGCGATAAATATCAAATCCTCCGCATCGATTTACCTGGTTTTGGAAAGTCAAAAATCGAAGATTCGGTTTCTATTGCGGACATGGCGGAAAGCGTGAAAGAAGTCTTAGATAAATTAAAAATCAGTCAATTGGTTTTTATCGGGCATTCTATGGGCGGCTATGTCGGATTAGAATTTGCAAAACAATATCCAGAAATATTGTTGGGGCTTTCCTTATTTCATTCGCATCCATTCGCAGATACTGAAGAAATGAAAAAAGCGCGTGTAATTTCTGCAAAATTGGCAGAGAGCGGTGACCAAACTGCTTATGTGCGTCGCCTCTTTAGCATTCTTTTTCCCGAAGGATATAGCAATGATAAATTAATGGAGAAAATGGTGCGTCGTGCTGCTAAATATCCACTTGCAGGTATCACTAATGGACAATTAGCAATGGGTCAGCGAGCAGATAATTCAGCAGTTTTAACACAATTAAATTGCCCTGTGCAGTACATCATCGGCACGGAAGATAAGGCTGTTCCAGAAAAGGCGAGACGTGAACAAGTTCATTTAGCCCAGACGGCTGACATCCATATTCTAAAAGGATTTGGGCACATGGGCATGTTTGAAGATAGCCGTCGAACTAAGAAAATAGTCGCTTCGTTTATAGATTTTTGCGAATATTATAACAACAAATAAACGGATTCTAAAATGATTTCCCTACTTTGAGCTAAGTTTTTCAAAAGACCAACAATACTTTCCGAAAAACACTGATTCGAAATAAACTACACAACAAGAGAATACTCCAAAACATGCTTGTCAAAACTTACTCCTCCGCCGTACAAGGCGTTGACGCAAGAACTATTACTGTCGAAGTCAATGCGGGTGGTCAACCTGCTGGCGGTTCCAATAACTATTACCACATGGTCGGTCTTCCCGACAAAGCTGTGAGTGAAGGATTTAGGCGTATCGAAGCCGCTATTACCAATGTCAATAAATCCATGCCGCGCCTTAATCTCATCGTTAATCTCGCTCCTGCCGATATTCGCAAAGAAGGTTCCGCCTTTGATTTGCCTATCGCTATGGGGATTTTAGCCTCTACGAGTCAGGTGAAGAAAGACGACATGGAGAAATACATGATGATTGGCGAATTATCATTAGACGGCGGATTGCGCCCTGTCAAAGGGGCTTTGTCTATCGCGATTCAAGCGAGAAAAGAAAAATACAAAGGTCTTATCATTTCCAAGCAAAATGCACGCGAAGCAGCCATTGTCAACGACTTAGATGTCTATGGCGTGGAAAATATGCGCGAAGTTATCGACTTCTTTGACGGTAAATTAGAATTGCAACCAACCTTCGTGGAAACCCGCGATGAGTTCTCCGATAATCAAGAAGTCTTTACAGTAGATTTTTCTGATGTCAAGGGACAAGAAAATATAAAACGTGCGCTTGAAATCGCAGCAGCAGGTGGTCACAATGCTATTCTCATTGGACCTCCAGGCGCGGGAAAAACGATGCTGGCGCGTCGAATGCCAACTGTTTTGCCTCAGTTGTCTTTAATGGAAGCTTTGGAAACGACGAAAATTCACTCCGTCGCAGGTAAGTTACCTGAAAATTCTTCTCTGATTGCACATCGTCCTTTTCGTTCACCGCACCATACTATTAGTGATGTTGCTTTGGTTGGCGGTGGTGGAAATCCGATGCCAGGAGAGATTTCTTTGGCGCATAATGGTGTTTTATTTTTAGATGAATTACCTGAATTTAAACGGAGTGTTTTGGAAGTAATGCGACAGCCAATGGAAGAGCGTCGGGTGACAATTTCACGGGCGCGTTTGTCGGTTGATTATCCAGCGAGTTTCATGTTGATTGCTTCGATGAATCCTTGTCCTTGTGGTTATTATAATCATCCTGATAAGGATTGTGTTTGTGGTCCTGGTGTGGTAAAACGATATTTGAATAAAATTTCGGGACCGCTTTTAGATAGGATTGATTTGCATGTAGAAGTGACGCCTGTTAGTTATGACCAACTAACCGACATGGAACAAAAATATGAGTCAAGTGATGTCATTCGAGCAAGGGTTTTGGATGCTCGACGCATACAAGGAGAGCGTTTTAAAGATTTCCCTGGTATTCATTGTAATGCGCAAATGCCGAGTCGAATGGTACGAGAAGTTTGTGCTTTAGGTAAGCCTGGTTTAATTCTTTTAAAGACTGCCATGAAGAAATTACAGCTTTCAGCGCGGGCTTATGACCGTATTTTGAAGGTGGCGCGGACTGGGGCTGATTTGGCTGGGAGTAAGGATATTACGATTGAGCATTTGGCAGAGGCGATACAGTATCGGAGTTTGGATCGGGATAATTGGGGGGGGTAGAATTATTAATTATTTAATTTATTGCAACAACTACAACAACAGGAGACGTACCATTTTTAAAAATACGCATATTGCGTATATTTATTTTTTTTC
>CALDUB010000397.1 GCA_937923465.1 uncultured Saprospiraceae bacterium | reverse complement strand
GCACGTCCCATTTGATTTTCAACAGTCTTCACAGAGATTTCCATTTTCTCCGCAATTTCTTTGTAGGTCATATCCTCAAAGCGCGACAACATAAAAACGACCTTAGTTTTTGGCGGTAATTGGTCAATGGCATCTGTGATATGTGATTGTAATTCGTCTTGCAGATAGGACTTTTCAACACTCTCGCTTGTCTCTTGTGAAATATTATCGACAAGCTCCGTTTCATTTTGGCGCTTCATTTTGCGCAACATCATGAGAGATTCATTCATTGCCATGCGATGCAGATAGGCGGCGAAAGAAGAATTAATTTCTATACGGTCGCGTTTTTCCCAGAGTTTAATAAACACCGTTTGGGCGATGTCTTCTACCAAACTTCTATCCTTGATAAACCGATGCACAGTTTTGCACACGTCGTCATAGTGCTCTTCAAAGATATCTTTGAGAGCAGTTCTGTCATTTGTATTCAGATGCAGGACTTTTGTATCGGGCATTTTCGTTTTGTAGTGTATGTAAATAACGTCACTTACTTACTAATCTCAGGCAATTTTAAGGAAAAAAAGGCATATATCAGACAGAATTCGACCAAAGTGCATATTCTTTTCCTTAGCAGTCGAATTTTTCCTTCAAAAGGTTACAATTGAGTCTGCTTTTTCAAAGGAAATCATTACTTTTACGATTAACAAGTTTCCTTTAGAACGTCGTATTACAAACAAACGGCGTTTATTTTTCTCTCATATTGTTTACCATTGAACATTTAAGGTGATTCTTGCAGACAGCATTTCCCAGTGTCATTAGAGTCTTATATCTTAGAGGCGTAAATTTTACCACCTTTCTATTTTCCCTAATCTAACTAGCAAAGCTATTTTATTAAAAGTATAAATCATTGACATCTCTCTTTTCGAGAAGTGAAAATCAATTATTCAGATGAAAATAATTTTACCAAGACATACACTATTATCATTCTTATTTCTTCTTGTCTCTTTTGCAATTTATGCACAAGATATGGAAGTGACAGATGCCGCGACAGCGCCTTATACGCCTGAAAATCTTATCACGAATGTCTTTTTGGGCGATGGTGTAGAGGTGACGAGTTTTCAATATGATGGAGACCCTAATGCGATAGGATTTTTTAAAAGTGCAGAAGAAGAAATAGGCATTGAGCGTGGTGTCGTCATGACAACGGGTAGAGCTTCGGAAGAAGGTGCACATCCTGGAGTGACGGGAGTTGGGAGTGATTTTGCGGGTGGTATTGCTTCTCCTAATGTTACGGTTGACGCTGATTTATCTCAACTAGACCCTAATAATGTTAATAACGATATTTCACGCTATATAATCAGTTTTATTCCTACTTCTGATACTGTTCGGTTTAATTATGTATTTGCTTCAGAAGAATATCCAGAGTATTCGTGCTCTTCTTTTAATGATGTATTTGGTTTCTTTATAAGTGGACCTGGTATTGACGGACCATTTTCTAATAATGCAGAAAATATTGCTATAATTCCTGGTACAGATACTTACGTTTCTATTAATAATTTGCACCCTGAGCATCCTACTTGTCCGAATGGTGCAGTCAATGGTGAATTCTATAATGCAAATACTGGTGGTAGTCAGCCGACTTATGATGGCTTTACAGATGTCTTTACTGCTGAAGCTATTGTTGTTCCTTGTGAAGAATATACAATCAAGTTAGTAATTGCAGATAAAGGAGATACGGCATTTGATAGTGGTGTTTTTTTACAAGCAAAAAGTTTTGGTTCTCCCTCATTGGATATTGATATTGTGACGGCTAGTTTGGACGGTGCAGTAGTTGAAGGTTGTGCAGATGGCGTTATCTCTATTGCATTGCCAAATCCTGTTGAGACAGACTTAGCTTTAGACTATGAAATATTTGGAGTAGCAGAAAATGGAGTAGATTTTGAGTTTATCCCTCAAGGACTATTTATTCCTGCGGGTGAAAGTTCTATTACTGTTCCTTTGATTGCTTTTGAAGATGGATTGGATGAAGGTTCAGAGACTTTTGGAATTGCGTTTCAAACTAACTTTTGTGACCGGGATACTTTTTATCTATCTATCAAAGACAATGGGTTAGTTGACCCCGAACTAGGAGTAGATATTACGCAGTGTGCTTCTGAGTCAACAGTATTAGACGGCACACTTGACGTGCCTTTACCTCCTGTTCCTACTTTTACTAACGAGACAGATTATGAAATAGACCCTGTTGGTGTTGCTGTTTCTTCTCCAATTACAGTTACAGGAGTACAGCCATTGATTTTGGGACCAGGAGTTATTCGAGCAGTTTGTATCAATGTTGACCACAATTGGTTAGATGATGTTGATATTTTCTTACAGTCTCCAGGTGGTCAGTTCATCGAATTGACAACCGATAATGGTACTAATCAAAACGACTATATTGAAACCTGTTTTACCGAAACGGCAGAAACAGTGCTTAATTTTAATTTACCAGATTCTCCTTTTGTTCCTCCTTTTACTGGTGACTGGCTTCCTGAAGGAGTTTGGGGTGACCTTTATGACGGGGAGTATCCAACTAATGGAGAATGGCAACTTTTACTTATTGATGATAATAATGGCTTCTCGGGTACGCTGTTAGACTGGACGATTACTTTCGAGCCGTCTTACCAAGTTTACTACGAATGGACACCTTCTGAAGGATTGAGCTGTGATGATTGTCCAATGCCTGATGCTTCTCCAGATGTCAGTACAATGTACAACTTGAGAGCTTATGATACATATGGGTGTGAGGTTTTTGACTCTGTTTTCATTGAAGTTATTCCTGCTCTAGATGCTCCAACTGTTGTCTGTAGCGGAGGTACGCTTGAGTGTGTTACTTTCTCATGGAATGATATAGGACTGCCCGTTTATGAAGTAAACGTAGACGGAATAGGTTGGGGGGCTGCAAATGGTGCGGACGGATTGTCTCACGAAATTTGTGGTCTAGGGGCAGAACAGGTTGTAAACATCGAAGTACGCGGTATCGGACCAGATTGTAATGGATTTATTGGATTGGGAGAATGTCAAACTCCAGAGTGTGAGGTACCACAAGTCGTCATGCAAGATGCCACAAATGTATCTTGTAACGGAGGAAACGACGGTACTTTAAATATAGAAATGACTGGAAACTTCCCACCTTTCACTTACCAAATAGACGGACAAACACAGGCAAATGTTATAACGGCTAACTTTGTAGACTTGACGGCAGCCATTCATGATTTAGTGGTGACAGATGCCTCTGGTTGTGAACTAACTGTACAAATTGCCATAGGAGAACCTGACGGCATGGACTTAGAAGATGTCCTCATTCAGGATATTCAGTGTGCTGGCGCTGATGATGGAAGTGCAGCAGTTATTGTGACGAATGGTCAATATCCTCTCGAATTTGAATGGTCAAATGGCGAAACTGACTCCGTAGCCATTAATCTCGGACAAGGAACTGTAATGGTTACGGTCACCGATGCAGAAGACTGTGATATTATTGGGACTATGTTTATTGAAGAGCCTGAAGAAATGACTGTAGAGCT
>CALDUB010000396.1 GCA_937923465.1 uncultured Saprospiraceae bacterium | reverse complement strand
TATTGAGCATCACTAATGGTGAGTACACTAAAGGTTACAACGAAGTTCGCGTAAGCGACTTGGGGGCAACTGGTGTTTTGTACTACCAATTGGATACTCAAAACAACTCTGCTGTTCGCAAAATGGTGGTTATTGACTAATTATTAGTCAATGCTTGAAGGAGAAGCCAATTTGGTTTCTCCTTCATTTTTTCTTTTCTACGAATATTTTTTTCACGAATAAGAATGACTTTAGAATTTAGATTTCAGAGCTATTATCGCTCTGAAATCTGATTTCTATTGTTTTTAATAGTATTTTAATACCCTACTAAAACAAAAAATAAGGTCGAGAGACTAGTAATTAAAGTTAAGTCAATTATGTTTTGATTTCATTTTAACTTTAATTTTAAAAATTTTAAGGCGATTGGATTGTTAGTGATTAAGAGGATTTTTAGCAACATCTAAAATGGTTGTTTGAATTTTCTTATAATTAAATCACCGATAAAGAAATAGCTGTTTGGATTCAGCACAAGTTTAAATCGGTTTTTGGGATGGCTTCTTCCCGACTTTGGTCGGGAGGGGGCTTTTTTTTGTCCAAATTTGAATAGAGCAACACAATCTTCAAAAGGCGGTTACCTTTATTTTTTACCGTTATTTACCTCAATTTTAATTTTTAAATTACCTTTACACATCTTAAAAAAAGATTATTCCAAAATAAGTAACTATTCATGAATCCAACCTTAAAAAAGATATACCCACACGTTATAGCCTTATTCGTGTTTTTCATTATTACTGTTGTTTATTTTAAGCCTTACGTTTTTGACGGAATGGTCTTGGGACAGCAGGATTTGGAATTGGCGAATGGTATGCAAGGTGAAATCCGTAAAATGCAAGCAGAGACGGGAGAAATTCCGCTTTGGACGAATGCAATGTTTAGCGGTATGCCAGCCTATCAAATCCTTTATTATACCGCTAATCCTCTAAAACACGTCTTTAAAGGATTCCTTTTGGGACATGCGATGTCGCCACCTTGGCCGCCGATATTTTTGATGATGGCAGGCTTTTATTTGCTGATGCTCGTCATGAAGGTGGATTGGCGAATAGCTTTGTTTGGTGGACTGAGTTTTGGTCTAGCGACCAATCACATCATCTTAGTAGAGGCGGGGCACATGACAAAACTTGTTGCCTCGGCATATATGGCACCCATACTGGCGGGAGTTATTCTCGTGCTCAGGAAGCGATATATACTTGGAGGTGCACTCATTGCCTTGTTTGTCGCCATGCAAGTAACTGCGAATCATGTGCAGATAACTTATTATTGGGTTATTATCTTAGCTCTTTTTGGTTTGATGACGATGATAGAAAGACTGAGGAATGGAGATAATATGGGGGAATTTGCAAAGGCAGCGGGCATTATAATTATTGCAGGATTTCTAGGAATAGCGAGTAATGCAGGACGACTTTTGACAACTTATGAATACTCAAAAGAAAGTATTCGGGGTGTTTCTGAACTCAGTAAAAAAGATAATAGTGGTGGCTCAACATCAAGCACAAAAACTGAAGGATTGAGTTATAGTTATGGTTTTCACTATAGTTATGGTGTAGCAGAGTCATTTAACATGATGATTCCAGCTTATCGCGGTGGTAGTAGTGGAAAGGGCTTGACAGAAAGTGAGGACAGCGCAGTTATGAAATACATGCGTAATCCTGCCAATCGTCAGGTATTGAGTCAAATGGACCCACAGACACAGCAAGTCGTATTAGGGCGTCTGCCTGTGCAATATTGGGGAGAACAACCGCCAACTAGTGGAGGTGTTTATTTTGGAGCCATTATCTTTTTACTCTTTTTTACTGGTTTATTTTTGGTGAGTAGTTCTTTGCGTTGGTGGGCGATAGTTGGTGTGACTTTGACCGTAATGTTGGCTTGGGGTAAGAACTTTGAAGCCTTCAATTATTTTGTTTTTGACTACTTTCCGATGTACAATAAATTTCGGGCGCAAACAATGATACTGGGCATCACTAACCTTTTGGTTGCCATTGTTGCTTTCAGGGGTTTACAAGCATTTTTTCAGGAAAATACAACTCCTGAAATGCGTAAAGGTGCCCTTATCAAAGGGGGAGGAGTGATGTTGGGATTTGTGGCAATTGCAGCACTTTTAGCTATGGGAGAAGATTTTCTTTCAAGCCAAAATGAAAATATCTTAGCACAGTTACCTGCTAATATTGGAAAACCTTTAGGAGATGCTATTGCGGCTGACCGTGCGGCTTTATTATGGGGTGATTTGTTCCGTACGATTGCTTTTGCAGGCGCGGCATTTAGTGTTTTATGGTTTGCTGGAGTAAATAAAATGCGTGCATCTTGGGCAGTTCTTGCTATTGGTTTATTAGCTATATTTGATTTGTGGGGAGTAGACAAGCGTTACTTGGATTACGAGCGTTTTCAGTCAAAACAAGCACAAGTTGACCGTGCAAAACCAACAGACGCAGATAAACAAATCATGACGGATAAAGACCCGCATTATCGTGTATTTGATATGCGTGACCAAACACAAGGTCCTTTCCAAAATTCATTGACATCTATACATCATAAAAGTATAGGTGGCTATCATGCTGCCAAATTGATGCGTTATAAAGAGTTGATTGAACGCTATATTGGACGAGGTATTTCGCAAGAAAATTTACCTATTTTCAATATGTTGAACATGAAATATTTCATTACGCCCGACGGGAAAGTGCAACAAAATCCAGAGGCTTATGGCAATGCGTGGTTCGTCAAGAATATCCGAGTAGTCGCTAATCCTGATGCTGAAATGGATGCTTTGGCGACTCTCAAGCCCAAAGAGGAAGTCGTCATTGCAGAAAAATATGCTAGTGGATTGAAAGATTTCAATTTACAGTACGATAGTACTGCTACGATAAATTTAACTTCTTATCATCCAGACAAAATGACTTATAAATACTCTGCAAAAACGCCGCAACTGGCTGTTTTCTCTGAGGTTTATTATCCAGAAGATAAAGGCTGGCATTTATATGTAGATGGCGAAAGACTAGAAGGAATGACGAAAGCTGACTTTATTCTTCGTGCTGCAAAATTACCAGCAGGAGAACATGAGTTAGTCATGGCATTTGAGCCTGGTGCTTATAAAACGGGAGAATTGATTTCTGTTTTATCGGGTATTATTGTTCTACTTCTAACACTATTTGGCTTGTATTTGCTTTTCAAAAACAACCGCCTAGAAGACCCTGAGCGTTTGCCAGTGCCTGAGGAGAACATACCTGCGGCGAGAAAAGCGCCTGCGAAGAAGACAGTGAGTAAGCGTAAGAAAAAGTAATTTTAAGAGTGCCTTTTACCATTTTGTGTAAAAGGCACTTTTTTGAGATAGTAAGATGTGCCCATGCGGACATTTAGATATATGACGTGCATTATAATTAAACTTTTCCTCTCTCTAAATTTTACCTTTGTGGAGAATATTTAACCACAACAAAAAACATTAAGTTGTTTGACAAATATCCCCCCGCTTGTTCTGTGCAACGTGGGATTTGTCAAAGAAACAAACATTAACAAAATGAGCTTATTCGAATCAATAGTACAAGTATTTAAAAACAATCCAACACCAACAGCAGCAGATGTTCCAGAAGGAGTCTGTCCAAATTGCTGGGGGAGAAATGAGTATGCTGGCAAATTTTATGAAGCCATGAAAAATGAAAATGTTGATATTAATAATATCAATGAGAAAAAAGGCTGGGTACAAGATTATGCAGACAAACATTTGTCAAGTATTCAGCTAAACCACACAGATGCAGAAACGGTGTGTTCTAAATGTAAAGTAACTTATAAGGAGGCTTAATGAGACGAGTCATCATGGACGAGTTCTTAAAACAACCAGACCGATATGAACTACGGCCGGGGAATAGTAAAGGCGCACCACTTTGTCCTTTTGGAAATCATTTTCAGTGGATTGGTTATGATAAAGAAGAAGCAGAATATGTGCGTTTTTCAAAGTCTGTTTTTAAGAACCTCATTCAGAAAAGTGAAAGTTAAAGAGAAGAGAGAGCAAACATGATATATCAGTGTTTGCTCTCTTTTTTGTTAAAGAATAAAAAATATTTTTGAATTAAACCCAATCTAGTGAACTTTATCTCTCGAAGATTCATTCTATTATCAGAAAACCAATCCAACCTTTCTTCATAACTCGCCACCTTGTTTTACACATCCACGATTTATTGAAAATAATTGATTAGATTTGGCAATAATTACAATCAACAAAAAAAATTGAAAGAGAAACATTACAATCTTACAACCCATAGAACCAATACAACATTTAAACATGCCTAAGAAAAAAATAAAATCAAAAGGTCAGAAATTGACCGCACGACAACTGCAAGGCGAAGTCTTTCGTCTTTTTAAACGCAATCCCAAAAAGCGTTACAATCCAAAACAAATTTGCCGAAAATTAAAAGTCGATAATAACCGTGATAGCGTCGAGTACGCCATTGCAAAACTTATGGAACGCGCTAAAATCATCGAAGTCGGTGATTATAAATATCAACTGTCTCGTGATGAAAAGCCTTCGGCAAATGCCTCACGAAGTGGAAGCGACCGCAAGCAATACACAGGTATTGTCGATATGACACGCGCTGGTTCAGCCTTCA
Source organism: uncultured Saprospiraceae bacterium (assembly GCA_937923465.1). Classification (GTDB taxonomy): domain Bacteria; phylum Bacteroidota; class Bacteroidia; order Chitinophagales; family Saprospiraceae; genus JAHDCG01. The sequence continues at coordinate 22,113 of CALDUB010000396.1, read as the reverse complement.
TCGTATGTGAAGGTTTAGAAGCCGATGTCTTTGTTCATGCACGCAAACTGAATGGCGCATTAAATGGCGATAAAGTAAAAATAGAAGCGTGGTTCCCACGTGGACGCGCGAAAGCGGAAGGTGTCGTCACAGAGGTAATTACGCGTAGTACAGACTTCTTTATGGGAATATTGAAGCGTTCTAAAAAATACGCTTTTGTTGTCTCCGAAAAAGAAACAATGCCTGTCGATATTTATGTCGATTTAGCGAATATAAACGAAGCGAGAGACGGAGATTTAGTCGTTGTGCGTATCACTGAGTGGCACGACGGCAATGACCGTAGTCCAGAGGGAATTATTACTTCTGTGTTAGGCGAACCAGGTTCGAATGACAATGAAATGAAGTCTATCTTAGTCAATAATGGTTTTGAGTTGGACTTCCCTGCTGAAGTGATAGAAGAGTCAGAAGACTTGCGTGCAGATATTCCAGTTGCAGAGATAAACTTGCGTCGGGATATGCGTAAAATCACAACATTCACGATTGACCCTGACACCGCACGAGATTTTGATGATGCATTGTCATTAGAATACAAGGATGACGGAACTTACGAAATAGGTGTGCACATCGCTGACGTTTCACATTATGTGAAAGCTGGTAGCGCACTGGATGTCGAAGCATATAAACGCAGTACTTCGGTTTATTTAGTTGACCGCGTGTTGCCGATGTTACCAGAGCGTTTGTCTAACGAACTGTGTTCTTTGCGTCCAAATGAGGACAAATGTACTTTCTCCGCCGTTTTTACTTTTGATAAAAACGATAAATTAGCGAGTTCTTGGTTTGGTAAAACAGTCATCCACTCTGACCGCCGATTTGCTTACGAAGAAGCACAAGAAGTGATGACTACAGGTGAAGGCGACTATGCTGCGGAACTCAAGAAATTGGATACTTTAGCTAAAAAACTTCGTAAAAAACGCTTCAAAAATGGTAGTATTGACTTTGATGCAGAGGAAGTGAAATTTCGCTTGGACGAAGAGGGTAAACCAATCGAAGCCTATGTCAAACAACGTATTGATGCGCACATGTTGATTGAGGAGTTTATGCTTTTGGCAAACAAAGGAGTTGCTAAATTCATCAATGAAAAATCAAAAGGACTGGAGATACCGTTTGTGTATCGTATTCACGATGAGCCAGACGCAGACAAAGTACAAGACTTAGCGAAGTTTGCGAAAGAAATGGGCGTTGATTTAGATATCAGCACACCAGATAAAATCGCAGCAGCCTACAATCGCTTGACGAAAGAAGCGAAGACAAATGATGCGATTAAGCTCTTAGAGCCAATTGCAATTCGTACGATGTCTAAGGCGGTTTATTCCACCAATAACATCGGTCACTACGGTTTAGGATTTGACTTCTATAGCCACTTTACTTCACCTATTCGTCGTTATTCAGATGTATTAGCGCACAGAATATTGGAGCAAAACTTGGGTGACCGCACTTTACGTGTGAAAAAAGACCCATTAGAGGAAAAATGTAAGCACATTTCTTCGCAAGAGCGCAAAGCAACTACTGCGGAGCGTGAAAGTATCAAGTACAAACAAGTTGAGTTTATCAAAGACCACATTGGCGAAGACTACGAAGCTATTGTTTCGGGTATTATCGACCGTGGTATTTTTGTCGAAATCAAAGAAAATAAATGCGAAGGCATGGTTGGCTTTGAGACAATGACCGAAGTATTTGATGTGCCTGAAAACCGCTTGAAAGCTGTCGGGAAACGTACGGGTAAAACTTATAAAATGGGTGATACTATTTGGATACGTGTGACTGGAGCTGACTTGAGTCGTCGTCGGATTGAGATGGAGTTGACGGATGCGCCAGAAGGGTAAGGAAGTCTAGAATGCTTCTTTGAATGATATTAAAATGCTGCTTTTGTCTGAGGACGGGGGTGGCATTTTTTGTTTTTTTGGGCACTGCGGTGAAAACTGTGGGTGATTCAAAAATCCAGCTTGCAGATTTTCCGTTGCACTCCAACCCTACAATCTTCGTGATTACTTTTGTGAGGATTGTAGAGTTGACCAAAGGGAAAATCTGCAAGCCAGAATCTAACCCACAGTTTTCACCGTAGAGCCATTTTTTTATGTCACTTTCACACGATTTGGCGGAGGACCAAAAATATAACAACATGCAGAAAATTTACAAATTATTTATAGCTACTTTTTTATTGCAAATCTTTTGTTTGATTACAGGTTGTATTCCTCATATTCATACCCATTCTCATACAGATTCTGATGTTCACTCTCATTCTGAATTTCCTATTAGATATTATTCGCCACAGGATAACTTTGATGAGTATTTAGCTAACTTAGGCAAAGATATGCCTGATTATTACATCTTTGATAGAATTAAAGGAAGTCAGGATGCATACAGATTAGAAAAGGAATTTATTTCTGTATCAACAACAGATAGTTTGATTGTGAGTTATTCAGGAGGAAATCAATGTACGTTTAATCTGCCTTACAAAAGGATAAACATTATAGATGTGTATAAAATAAAATTAGATGCAGAAGAAAAGATTGTGTTGGAGTGGAATAATAGAGAAGCTACAGGAACAGCAATTGGTTATGTGAATTTTACGATATTTGATACAGAAAAATGTTTAAATAATACGGTATCAAGTTATAATGGACGTATCAGTTGTTTTACTGATTTAAATAATGATGGTCGAATAGATTATATTAAAGTGACAGATAATTTTTATGATTTAAAATCTCTTCCTGAAGAAACGTGGACCAATGTTTATGAACTTTCGTTTATAGATTTAAGGGATGATACTCAAATGAGAGCACCTATAATAGTCATAGATTGTTCTAATTATTTTGTGACAGTTACAGAAGAAGAAATACTTCATATGACAGTCGCGCCATGTGAAAATTAATCCGTTCATTACTGTTTGTCCCTCATTTTATAACCCAATATAGAACTTATTTTAGGTGTAAAAAAGGTAACGCCCATTCCTCCTGCCCAAGCGTCAAAAAATGACCGTTACCTCTCAAAAAGTTCATCGTTAAACCGTTCATAGTTCATCGTTAAGAAAGCGCTTGCCGCAAATCCCCAATCACATCCTCCACATGCTCCAATCCACAACTAATCCGCACCATTCCCTGCGTAATACCAACTGCTAGACGTTCCGCCTCAGACAACTTAGAATGCGTCGTAGAAGAAGGATGCGTTACAATACTACGCGTATCACCAAGATTAGAACTCAAAGAACACAATTGTATCTTATTCAAAAACTGCATTGCTTTTTCAGAGCCACCTTTTATTTCAAAAGTAACGATACCACCACCAGCTTTCATTTGTTTTTTAGCCAAATCGTATTGCGGATGTGACTTCAGGTGAGGATAGAAGACCTTGTTGACAACATCTTGACTTTCAAGGAATTGCGCAATTTTTAAAGCATTCTCACAATGCCTGTCCATACGTACCGCCAAGGTCTCCAAACTCTTTGATAATATCCAAGCATTGAAAGGAGACATCGCAGGACCAGTATGTCTACAAAAAGCAATAACCTCATCAATCAAGTCCGCTCTTCCTGCCACAATACCACCTAAAATACGACCTTGACCGTCCATCCATTTGGTACCAGAGTGCGAAACAAGATGCGCTCCATAATCCAAAGGACGCTGCAAATAAGGTGTCGCAAAACAATTGTCGACATTTAAAATAATACCGTGCTTCTCTGCTATCTTACCTGCCTTTTCCAAATCAATTAAAGCCAAACCTGGATTAGACGGCGTCTCTAAAACAATAATTTTGGTATTGGGCTGAATGTGTTTTTCCCAATCGTCAATATCTTGTGGGTCAACGTAAGTATAGGTCACGCCCCATTTTGCCAATATTTGCGTCAATATCCGATGCGTAGAACCAAATACCGCCCGACTCGCCAACACATGGTCGCCCATACTAACGAATGGCGCGATACTCGCAAAGCAAGCAGCCATACCCGTCGCCGTGGCGAATCCTGCTTCTGCGCCTTCCATAGCACAGACTTTTTTGATAAGCTCTGATGTATTTGGATTTGAATATCTACTGTAGATAATACCGTCGCGCTCCCCTGCAAATGTCTCAGACATAGCTTCTGCTGACTCGAAAGTAAAACTACTAGTCAAAAACATCGGAACACTATGTTCGCGATATTGTGTACGGTCAATTTGGCCACGGATGGCTTTGGTTTCAAATTTCATCTTAGAATTATTGGTTGTCTTTTGTCTAGTTTTCTATTTACCCCTTCTTAATTTCGTAACTCCACACAATCTCTGCACTTTCGCGCAAAATTAAAGCGACCGAACAGTATTTTTCCATGCTAATATCGACAGCACGTTTTGCTTTTTTCTCGTCTATGTCACCATATAAGTCGTAGTGAACATAGATTTTTGAGAAAAGGGATGGAACTTTTCCTTCTTCGCGGTCAGCTTTGACAGTGATTTGAATATCGTCTAACTCTTGACGCTGTTTGCGTAATAAACTAATGATATCAATCGAACTACAAGAGCCAATTGCCGCTAATAACAGTTGCATTGGACGCATTGCTTGATTGCTACCACCAATGGCAGGAGAACCGTCGGTGCGTACCGTGTTACCACTATCGTTAGTTGCCTCCATGAGGTAATTTTCGTCAATTCTTTTGAGCTTGATTTCCATTTTCTTTATGATTCTTTTAAAAAATGGTTCTTTGACAAATCCCCCCGTTGCACAGGACAATCACTGCTTGTCCCGCAACGCGGGGGGATTTGTCAAAGAACGTAAAAAATAATGCTTTGTACTCATCATCTGACTCAAAGTCATCTAGTGAATACAGATTGCAAATGTAATTGCCTTATTTGTAACAACATGTCATATCTTGACAAATGTTTGATATAGATTAATCAACAATTTACGAGTTCCATAGTTTCTTTTCAAAATATATTCTGCAATTAGCGTCTGCACTAAAACAAAAAATAGACTTATAGTCGTTTTGCATGTTTTTATTTTTTATTTTTGTTGATTAAGGAACGGTAATTTTAAAATTTGCACCAATGAAGAAAGATTATACACTTAGACTTTTATTGACAATAGCCATTGCAATTTTTTTGAAAGTATTTCTCTTTGCTGCTGGCAAGGGCTATTTAATTACTAAAGATGATAAATATATAACGGGAGAGGTTGTCGCAGTTAATTATACACTCAGTGATAGTGAATTGGTATTTATGAATGATTTTGGTGATTTATATCAGATTCATCCTTATTTAATTAAAGGTTTTGTTTATCGTGAAAAGGAAGAAACTGTTGAATATGAGAGTAAATTTAATGGAAAAAATTGGCTGTTTTTTAAATTAGAAGTAGGCGGACGAGGAATTCGTATGTACCAGATGAATAGTGTTGTCACAGCTAAAAATCTTGATTCTAGTTCTATCGTTGAGACTCAAGTATCTAAAGAGTTTTGGTTGGAAAAAGAAGGAGAAAAGCCGTTTAAAATATATCGAATAGGCTTTCGACCAGCAATGCGAAAATTAACAAGTGATTTTCCTGAATTGTCAAATTTAATAGGGGAGAAAGGCTATCGTTATAAAAACTTAAAAACAATCCTTGTCGAGTATAACAAATGGTATGAAGATACCAGGATAATGCTTTAGGAACATTTATTTTTTATCGTTCCTTAATCTTAAGTATCTGCCTGTAATTTATCTTGCTTTGTTCGAGTACTTTTAACAAGCAATAAAAAGTGGTGTCCCTACCTTGAAAGTAAGTAAAAAAATGTGACTATTTTGACGAACTCCTGTCTTTAGAATACGTACATTCAAAGAGGAAATAATTATATCTTTCCAGCTATTTCTCTTTTTCCTTTTTTCCTATTACTTTTGGTCGAATTCTGCACTAAAAATCACTGCATGACGGATACGAAACTAACCAATTTATACCTTTCTATAGAAAATAATATTGAGCAACTTCGCGAAGAGAGGGACGGTAAAGACTATTTACGCCACTTAAATGAAGCGCTTAAAAATTCCGCTGGACAAATCCTCGAAATTGGAAATGCCGCTCATGCTGAAGCTCAGATTTTCGAAAGCAAAAAGAATACTTCCCTAGAGAGTACGGTCTCTTTTTTGTTAACTTTTAAATGGGCAGAAACTGCTAAATCTTTTCTTCTTTTATGGCGTAATATCTTGTTTGAACAAGAAAAAGCGCAGATTATGCTGCGTACTTCTCGTACGGATGATGAGTCTGTTAGAGAACTACGCAGTCGTTCAGAAGAGATGCTTTTAAATGCTTTAAATGAATTAAAATTAGTAGTCGAAGAAGAGTATAATCTTGCTCAGCTAGGAGACAAACAGCGAGAAAAAATTCTCGAACCGTTGTTTGCTCAAACAAATCCTTGGCCAACTTATCAGGCACAAATCAAAGAAATAGAAGGACAAGGCGTTATTTTACAAGACCGCTATAAGTCATTATTTTTTGTCGTCAATGAATTTGACAAAATTCAATCTCTTGTCCGCAAAACCGTCATTGACTGTCAGTCTGAAATCTCTGAATCTGAGATGTCTCTGGACGAAATAATCAGTTACGTCAATGAGAATACAGATGAAAATCCAGGGAAAATTGTTACACATTTAGAAGTAATCGAAAAGAACATTCTAACGCATGACCATGCGAGTGATTTTACAGCTATTCTTGCTAAGAAAACACAGAAATTACCGATAGACTCAAAAATCCCTGTAGCTATCTATGGTAGCACGATAGAAATTAAAGATATTAATTTTAGAAAGGAAACCAGACAATGGTTAGATTCTGAAATACTGCCACTATTGTACGAAGTGTGGGAAGTAACAGAAGGAATACGAACGGGATTAAAGATGTCCTTGCTCAATATCCGCAATCGTGCACTCCTGCTAGATAATGAAAAAAAAGAAGTAGGAGAGTCTAAGATAACGACGGAAGACTTGTGTCGTCCACTGCAACTTTTCAAAGAAACTTCGCAGGATAAGAAGAAAATCTGTGCAGACTTATACAGTCTAATTGATAGTCGATTAAAAGCACAATTTAATGTGGCTTTGATTTATAACACCAATGGTGAATTTCTAGAAATCCCTCTTCAATCTACTATTAATAATCTTGTATTTAGTCAAAATGAATTTTTTGCACGCATAAAAAATTGGTGGATTAAGCAAATCAATCGTGTGCGCTTGTTACGTTCGAGCGTCAAGCGAGAAGATGCTTTGAGTATCTCTGAAAAAGTAGTGCGTTACTTAGAAAATCGCACGCCTGATTCTGAAAATAACCAGTATTCTGGTATTTTTCTTACCAAAGGATATATTGGAGAGTCTTTTAGAGTAGGTCGAGAGGAGGAAGTGAAACGTATGAAACAATTGATAGAACATTGGAAAATGGGCTATCGTGGTGCGGTACTTTTGACTGGACAGCGATTTTCAGGAAAGACTTTATTTGGAGATTTGACTTCTAACTTGTTTTTTGAAAATAATACTATTCGCTTACATCCTGATAGCGAAATTGAAGTCTTAGGACGCCGCTTTACCACTAAAAGAAAGCTTGTTACTGCTTTAGATTTTATCAAAAAATATACGCTGCAATCTCAATCGTTGATTTGGTTGGACAATTTAGAACTGTGGACTTCCGCAGATACTACTTTGAGTGAAAATGTAAGAACTTTAAAGCAATTTATTGATGATTATTCTGGACGCATTTTTATTGTCGTTTCGATGAGTAATGCATTGAAGGCACATTTGGACAAAACACATGATTTAGATAGATTTTTTCAGGCAGAAATTAATCTAGATAGAATGCCAAAAGAGGACATCTCTCGTGCTATCGCTATTCGTCACGGAGCAACACACAAAAAACTGATTAATGCGGAACACGAAGAAATTACGCCGCAGTTATTTACGAGATTGACTGATATTATTTACCGCAATTCGGAAGGAAATATCGGAGAGGCACTCTCTAATTGGTCCAATTCATTAGAAAAAGTGAGTGAGAAAGAAGTAAGATTACACGGTAATCCTAATTACGAATTGCCAGATTTTATAAATTCAGACTCGGCTGTCCTTTTATCAGCTATATTCTTACAAAAACGTACGAATGAGTATGACTTAGTACGTCTTTTTGGACCGTCTTTTGGGAAGAAATATCGCAATATTTTACAACGCCTGTTGAGTTTAGGTTTATTGAAAAGACACTTGGACGGGAGATTAGAGATTACTGAAACTGCGGTTAATGACATCGGACGCCTGTTGGAAAAGCACCGTTATTTGTCATTTGATAAGAAGAACTAATATAAATCGAAATGAATATTACTCAATACAAATGGGAATGGGCAGAACTATTTGAAATCTCCATCTTTTTGGTGATTTTATGGTTTGTGCTATTGTTTTTAAAAGATATTTCTGAACGAGCCCCTTGGTTTGGTCGGTCAAAAGATGCTGTACAACGAGGTATGGATATCTTAGTTTTGTTATTTGAACCTTTAGCCGTTTTGCTGCTACTTGGTATATTTGTCTTTATTGACTTTTGGTTGCATGGACTTATCGTACTCTTGATTTTAGCGGGAGGATTTTCACACTTTCGTAATTATTTAAGTGGTCGAATAGTCCGATTTGACAAGAAAATTGTAGTTGGTAAATCTATTAAATCAGATAACACTCAAGGAATTATTGATACTAGAGAACGTCTTGGTTTGAGAATAAAAACAAGCAAAGGCATTCAGTTTATCGGACATTCTAGTTTGTTGACAAATGGCTATATGCTACTGGCAGACAAGGAGATAGGTGGTTTTTATCATTTGCGCATTACGCCAGAGGACAACAACGAAATTAGAAATCATCTAAAATATTTGTTTGACTTATTGGTTACGACACCATTTATCGACCATAGTTTTAAACCTGAATTTATAGAAACGGACGACAAGTCTGACGTTATCAGCATGCAAGTTTCCGTAAGAGAGAAAACACACCTATCCGAGTTGACTAATTTGATAAAAGAACGCGGATATTTATGTAAAATTTTGAAAAAGTAGGTTGGTTATTAGCTTTTGCGTTAAATGAAATGAATCGATTAACAAAAAGCTAAAACTAAATTTTGTAAAAAATAAAACCAACAAAAAATAAAACGTTCTTTGACAAATTCCTTGACAGAAAAAAATAGAAGTTTTAAATTAAATAAATATTTAGATTTTCTTTTTTTATGTCAATTATTACGGGATTTGTTAAAGAACCAAATAAAAAATACAGATGGATTTAGATTTAACGAATTCGTATAACCTAGTCATTGAGGCATCCCTTATCCTGATTATTTCATTCATTTTCGGTGAAATTTCACGGAAAACTAATATTCCTTCGGTTTTGATGCTCATTATTTTGGGTATTGGACTAGGCTATGGCTTGACTGCTGTGGGTATTGGAGATATTGACTTTTTTCCAATTTTAGAGATACTAGGAATTGTCGGACTTATCATGATTGTGCTGGAAGCCGCCCTCGAGTTGGAGCTGAAGCGAGAGAAATATTTCCCCATAGCCAAGGCGATGCTCGTTGCTTTTGTAGGTTTGATGTTGTCTACTTGGGTTGCAGCAGAAATTCTATATTACTTTATCGACGGTATGAGTAAAGAAACAGCGTGGATTTACGCGACTCCTTTATCTATTTTGTCGAGTGCGATTATTATTCCTAGTGTGGCGGGCTTGAAAGAGAGTAAAAAGGAATTTCACATCTATGAGAGTACATTTTCTGATATCATGGGTATCATGTTGTTCTACTTTTTAACAGGAAACTCTGATGCCGCAGAGCATTCAAGTGGACTATCGGGCTTTGCTGGTAATGTTGTCTTAACGATAGTTTTATCACTTATAGCTAGCTACTTGATAGTTCTAATCTTCCAAAATATCAAAGGGCATACTAAGTTATTTTTGTTGATTGCTGTATTGCTTTTGCTTTATGCGATAGGAAAGAAATTTCACTTATCATCCTTAATCATCATCTTGGTTTTTGGACTTTTGATTGCGAACATGAAGTTGTTTTTCAAGCCAAAGTTCTTGAAAAACTTACTGAACTATAAAGATGCACACCATATTTATGAAGGATTGCACGTCATTACAATGGAGACAGCATTCGTTGTTCGTACGTTTTTCTTCGTGATTTTTGGTTTGACGATAAACCTAGCTACCTTAGCAAACTGGCGTGTTGCCTTGATTAGTCTCTTGATTATAGCGTCAATATTTGGTTTGCGTTGGATATATTTACGCATCTTCATCGGCAAAGATATCAATCCTCAATTGTACATTGCACCACGTGGTTTGATTACTGTTTTATTGTTTTATGCAATACCAGAAGAGCTAGAAGTGGCCGCATTTGAGCCAGGTATCTTGCTTTATATCATTATCGTAACGAGTTTGATTATGACTTTTGCTATGATAAGTGATAAGCGTCGTGCGGGAGAGTCTGTACGTAAAGCTTTGGATAAACCTGTCGGTTTTGAGAAGTGGAAAGCGCCGAGTATCGAAGAGAAAAAACAATAGAAAGTTGGAAAGTTTTAGAGTTGTAAAGTTGCCGAGAACAAGTAAGAGCGGCAACTTTACAACTATTCAACTTTAAAACTCTACAACTTTGATTACATAGCATACCGCGCCATTGGCGTCACATCTTGTCCTACAAATTCTCCTTTCAAAAACTTCTGATGCGCCACCACGGCAATCATTCCTGCATTGTCTGTACAATATTGAAAAGCAGGTATAAAAGTATTCCAACCTTCTTCTTTTCCTATTTCTTGTAAGGTATTTCTTAGACCAGAATTAGCAGATACACCGCCAGCAATTGCAACCTCTTTTATGCCTGTCTGTATCGTCGCTTTTTTTAATTTATTCATCAAAATTGAAACGATACGCGTTTGAACAGAAGCACAAATATCATTGAGGTTTTCTTTTACAAAATCTGGATTTTCCCGCACGCGCTTTTGTAGATAATATAAAATAGAAGTCTTCAAACCACTAAAACTAAAGTCTAAATCCTTGATACGTGGTTCTGTAAACGGAAAAACAGGATTGCCATCTTTTGCCAATCTATCAATATGTGGACCAGCAGGGTAGGGCAAGCCTAACATTTTTCCAGTCTTATCGAAAGCTTCTCCTGCGGCATCGTCAATTGTCGTTCCGATAACCTCCATATCTAAATAGTCTCGTACATGGACTATCTGTGTATGACCACCACTAACTGTCAAGCATAGAAATGGAAAATTAGGTTTTGGGTCTTCGGCAAAATGCGCCAATACATGCGCATTCATATGATTGACCTCAATCATCGGTATGCCTAATCCCATAGCAAGTGCTTTCGCAAAGCTCACCCCAACAATCAAAGAACCCAATAAGCCTGGACCACGAGTAAACGCAATAGCATTTAATTCACTCTTCTCAATTCCCGCTTTCTTCAATGCTAAATCGACTACAGGGATAATATTTACCTGATGTGCTCGGCTGGCAACCTCTGGTACAACGCCACCATATTCTGCATGAGCAGTTTGGTTGGCTATACAATTACTGAGTATAACCCCGTCGCGAATGACAGCGGCAGAGGTATCGTCACAAGAGGACTCTATGGCGAGAATGATTATGTTTTTAGACATTAGATGTTAGATAAAACTTATATCGCAATCAGGTCATTTGAAAAATCGTATGATATTATCTTTGTACCTTCGCGTTCAATATTACTTTATGATATTCTTGACCGCAAAACTAAGACATCTCTCTGATATCTAATGAAAAATAAATTAGTTTTGATATTATTCTTTTTAATGGTATGGAATTTCTACATTTATCTGTCTATTTAAAGAGCGGTTATTGATACTTTAGAAGTCTAAAATTTAGCGTCTAAAGTTTGATATCTCTCAAAAGGCAAGATATTTGTAAGAAAACTACACACCCTATCCACACAAAATACCCTATTCTTTCTTCACAAATCGAAAACTGATTTCATGCTCGGAACAAGGTCAAGGTCAAAAAATAATGCTGCCCAAAATGGTAGCACTAATGCCGCCGCTACGGCAAGTGGCACATGCGTCATCGCACAAGGAACAACTATCACTGGCAAATTTTCTGCTACAGAAGACGTCCGTCTAGATGGAGTCATTGAAGGTGATGTAAAATGTGATAAAAGACTCGTTATGGGAGAGACTGGTCGTGTAAAAGGCACGATTACAGCTGCTGATGCGATTATCATGGGGACAATAGATGGAGAATTAATAGTCTCCAATACCATTCATTTAAAAAGCACTGCTAAAATTGACGGAACTATTCAAGGTAAGAGTATGACCGTAGATGAAGGTGCAAAATATAGTGGTGAATGTAAAGTCGGGGCCTAAGTCCTTCTTGAAGAGTCGTAATAAACGGGCTGCTTTCCTCTGGGAAGCAGCCCGTTTTGTTTTAGGAATGATTGAGAAAAGCTTCATTTAATAGGAGTATGTTCAACCATTCTAACTATGGTCCAAACTATATAAAACAGATATAAGATATTTTTTTACATATAAAATTTGTCTAAATCGTTTCTATGCATTAGATTTACTTATAATTTTAAACCCTAAAAGAACTGAAACCTAATTTTTTTGAAAAACTCCGTACTTTTCGTAAAATGTACTTTTCTATTTTGGTACTCCTTTTTCGACTGTCCGGTCAAAAGATTTAATCCTTTATTTTTCTTAATTGAATTTCAATCACTTAGAAATTTACTTAAGATTTAACTTCGAAATCTGATAACAGTTAGTCTAACTATCTGATTATCAAATATATACGATGAGACTCCTATTTCCCGTATGTATTTTAACAACAAATCAGTATGAAAAACACCAACCATCTCTTGTTGCGTTCTCTTCGCACAATAGTTACCTTATTCTTTTTGGGCATTTTTGCCATACCGAGCCAAGCGACAGAGCCTGAGCAAATTTTACCAGATAGAGACCGTAAAATATACGGTGTTCTTTCTGCTCGTTATACAGATAACAATCTTTATCCTCAATTTATTCGCTTTAATCAAGACCTCCTAGTCAAACCAGATGAAGGTATTTCTTGGCTAAAAAAGAATTTGGAGCTACATGAAGCTACCGATTTTGTGCTTATCAGAAAGGACGAAGATGACTTGGGGTATACACACGCACGCTATCAACAAACCATTCATGGATTGCCAGTCATCGGTGGTGTATATATTATACACAGTCGTGATGGTCGGGTCGAAACGATGAATGGAGAACTTTTTTCTGTTGCTAATGAAAAATCAGCAGCAGTACAAGTGCAAGAAAACGATGCGATTGCTACGGCAATGCAACATTTCCCTTCAGAACTTTATGGTTGGGAAGTAAGACTACATGGACACCATGAGACGCGTTCTGATTATCCAAAACCAGAATTAGTTTATGTTCCTGAGTTTTTAGATTTTACAATTCCACGCTTTCGGGCGGCTTACAAAATGGATGTCTATGCATTGGAGCCTCTGAAGAGAGCATGGATTTATGTAGATGCCGAGACAGGAATGATTATCGCCGAAGAAAATCGTATTTGTCATATTGATGAAGAGGGAACAGCGGAAACGAATTTTTCAGGTACTGTCACTGTGACAACGGATAATACAGGCTCTAATTATCTTTCTCGCGAAGATGGTCGGGGAATTGAGACCTTGTCAAGTAGTGGTACATTTTTTACAGATGCAGACAATATATGGCAAGGAACTGCTGGTACTGCAAACGAATGGGCAATGGATGCGCACTATGGCGCAGAGGTTTATAATGATATGTTACTCAGTGATTATGGACGGAACAGTATGGACGATGCAGGACATTTGTTGACAAGTAATATCTATTTTGGTGCTTCTTTTAACAATGCTTTTTGGGATGGTTCTACCGCAACTTTTGGAGATGGTGATGGCTTCCAGTACACTTCTTTTGCTTGTCCAGAGATAGTTGGACACGAATTTCAACATGGAACGACAGAGTTTTCGGCAGGTTTGATTTACAATAGTGAGTCAGGCGCATTGAATGAGTCCTTTAGTGATATTTTTGGACACATGACGGATATCAAAGCACGTGGAGCTGCCGCAGTAGAATATATTGTTGGTGAACAAACCGTGATTGGTGGTGCAGGGATTCGTAATATGAGTAATCCGAATGATTTTAATGACCCAGATACCTATGGAGGTACTTTTTGGGCAGCAGGAAACGATGTACACTATAATAGCGGTGTACAAAATCACTGGTTTTATATTTTATCAGAAGGTGATACGGGGGTAAATGATTTAGGAGACAGTTATTCGGTAGCTGGATTGGGTACAGATGCTGCCTCTCAGATAGCGATGCGCAATTTGACTTATTATCTAACGCCAAGTTCTAATTATGCAGATGCGGCATTTTATGCAAAGCAAGCAACTATTGACATTTATGGAGGTTGTGCAACTGAAATAGCAGAAGTCGTCAATGCATGGTTTGCGGTTGGTGTAGGAACGGAAGTAAGCACAGAGTTTAGTGTAAATTTTGCCGCACCAGGATTTGCATGTAATATACCTGCGGTAGTAGAGTTTCAAAACCTAAGTACACTAGCCGCAGAGGCTCTTTGGGACTTTGGAGATGGTACGACGAGTACGGATTTTACACCTGTGCATACTTACACGAGTACAGGTTTATATGATGTAAAATTAACCGCTGTTAGTTGTACAGGAGAAGTTGATAGTTTGACACTATTTAACTATATCAATGTTGACCCAACGGCATCTTTTTGTGATACTTTGATAATGCAAAACTCTGGTAGTGAGATACTTACGGAGTGTTCAGGTATTATTTTAGACCCTGGAGGAAATGGAAATTATTCTAATAATATCTTTTCTACTTTGACGATAAATCCAGGAACTGATTTACCAATTTCTTTGACTTTTACAGAATTTAGCACAGAGAGTTGTTGTGATGGTCTATACATTTATGATGGACCAGATGACTCTTCGCCCCTGATTGGAGTTTATGCTGGAGGAACTTTACAAGGGCAAATAATCAGTTCAACAGGAGGAGTAATTACTCTTGTATTTAGTACCGACGGCTCAGTTACGTCTTCGGGGTTTGTCATTAATTTTGATACAGCAGGTGGAGATATATTGCCTACGGCTGGTTTTACGCTTGAGAGTGTTAGTTTGCCACTGAATGCACCTATTACATTCACTGATAACTCAATGGAAAGTGGGTCATACTTATATGATTTTGGAGACGGCGTACAAAGTGAAGAGGCAAGTCCAGTTCACTATTACACAAGTCCAGGTACTTATACAGTGACTCAAACTGTCGCAAACTGTACGGGTATAGATACTTTTGAACAAACCGTGACTGTACAGGCAGCAGGTGCTATGACTATTGACCCGACGTCTTTATGTGTTACCTTATTATCAGGTGAGACAAGCGATGAAACAGTCGTTATTAGTAATACTGGTGTGGGAGATTTGTACTATGACTTCACTTTACCTTCTGATGTATCTGAATTTACAAGTGTCGTTAACTACACTACAGACGAAGCTTTTACGCAGCATAATTTTACTGAAATTTCTGAAAGTGCTACCAATCTTACCATTACTGTGATTATTAATGGAGATTATGACGGTGTTAGTGAAAATACGGTAGTTTCTATCGAAGGAGCTGAAGTTGGTACCCTAGGTGATGATGACGAAGAGAATGGAACAGACATAATAGGAGTTTATACTTTTACGGATGCTACGGTCATTGCGCAATTTTTAGCAGATGGAAATCTTAATGTAGAACTTCAAAATTCAAATACTGTTGATATTGATGTCGATGGAACCGATACACATACAGTTATCGTCACGACAGAATTTCCAAACTTTGTTGGTATTAGTCCCGCTACTGGAGTTGTTCCTGCGGGAGGTTCAATAGATGTTATTTTTCATTTTGAAACGGCTGGATTACTTGGCGGTACTTATGAATATGACCTTGACTTACAAACAGGAGACCCTTCTCAGTTTGAAACTACTTACCCTGTTAAGCTTATCGTTGTTGGGCAACCATTAATTGATGTGACGCCAACGGCATTAGATTACGGTGATATTTTTATTGGCTATCCTCAGACGGACTCGCTTTGTGTTAATAATCCTGGGACAGATAGCCTATTTGTCACAAGTATTACTTCAAGTGAAGCTGCTTTTACTGTTGATGAATCTGTATTTGCTGTGCCGCCTTTTGGTACGCATAAAGTTGCTGTTACTTTTGGCTCACTTACCACTGGCGATTTTAGTGGAACTTTGACGATTGAAAATAATGTAAATACGGTAGTTGTTCCTGTTATGGGTTCCGCCTTAGGTGCACCTATTAGTGAGGTCAATCCTACTGATATTTGTATTACTTTACTTTCTGGAGAAATGGCTACAGAGCCTGTAACGATTAGTAATATTGGTGTTTCTGACTTAATTTGGGAGATTGACTCTGAAAGTGAAACAGGTACAATAGAAGTATTGGCTTGGCTACATGGAGTAGATTTAGACCAGGAATGGCTTAATACTCAAACAGCACTTAATAGTACTTTTACCGATTATAACTTAACGACAACTTCGACGACTTCGGCAGCCGAATTAGCATCAGAGCTAGTCGGAAAGCATGTTTTACTTATTCCTGAGTCTGAATTTGGAAATAGTTTTGTGTACGAAGAGGCTGGACCGATTATCGAGGAATATGTGAGTAATCAAGGTGGTGGCGTTGTTTTCTTAATGGAAACAGACGGAAATTCGGGAAATTCTACTGGCATTTTACCTAATGGGGGGACATTTAGTCTTAGTGGTAGTACATTGACTCCTGACCTTCCTGACCACCCAATTTTAGAAGGAGTAACAGCACCCTTGATAGGAGTAAACGCAACCAATGGTTGTCAATTTACGGATAGTGATGTCATTCCTATTTTGAGTTCATCTAATGGTTTTTCAGTAGTAGCAGAGCTCAGTCTAGGGGCTGGTAAAGTAGCTTATGTTGGATATGATTACTTTGACTATGGAGACAATGAAGCTATTATTTTAGGAAATGCAGTGCAATATGTTGCTGTAAATCTAATTCCTGAATGGTTAGAACCAACACCTCTAGCAGGAACAGTGAGTGCAGGAAATGCACAAGAACTATTGCTTAATTTTGATGCAACTGGTTTAGCTACAGGTACTTATGAGTATGATTTAGAAATAAGCACCAACGAGCCTTCTGGTATTCCTATTGTGATTTCAGTTAAAATGAATGTAATTGACGTTCCTGAAACGAACTTCTCAGCAGAGAGTACCTCTAGTTGTGACGGTACGATAAACTTTATAGACGAAACCTTGAATGTTCCAAGTTCTTGGAATTGGGAATTTGGAGACGGTTTAACTTCTACCGAGCAGAATCCGATACACACTTATACTGCTACAGGTTTTTATGATGTGACATTGACAACTTGTAACGACCAAGGTTGTGATACCTTAACATTACCAGGTTATATCAATATCAACCTAGAAAATGCTGGATTTTGTGATACATTGATAATGGCAACATCGGGACTTGAAATATTGACAGAATGTTCTGGAGCTATTTTAGACCCAGGAGGTTATGGCAATTATTCGAATAATATATTATCTACCATTACGATAGACCCAGGTACATCGTCTCCTATTTCTTTGACTTTTGAAGAATTTTTAACGGAGAGTTGCTGTGACGATGTTGTTATTTTTGACGGACCAGATACTTCTTCGCCTATCATAGGTTCATACGCTGGCTCTAGTTTGCAAGGACAAACCATAACGTCGACTGGTGGGACAATAACCTTCGTATTTGATACAGACGGCTCGGTTACTTATTCTGGATTTCTCATTACTTACTCGACGGCTAACGGAGATTTACCCGTAACGCCAGGGTTTGCTATCAGTGATATTAATCCACCTCTAAACGCTCCTGTGACATTTACAGATGCATCTGTAGGGGCAGGAAGTTACCTGTATACTTTTGGAGACGGCAGTCAATCAATGGATGCTAGCCCTGTTCACTCTTATACAAGCCCAGGTACTTATACTGTTACTCAGATTGTTTCTAATTGTTCTTCATTAGATACATTAACGCAGACTCTAACGGTACAAGAAGCGGGTGCTATGACCATTAATCCTACTTCGCTGTGTGTGACTTTACCTGCGGGCGATATGTCAGATGAAATTGTAACTATCACGAATACAGGCGTAGGAGATTTATTCTATGGTTTTACTTTGGTGGAAGAAGAGGAGAATTTTTCAAGTCTTATCACTTATACTTTTAGTGAAAACTCTACAGAACACAGTTTTGCTGAAATCAGTGCAGGTGCAACAGAATTAACAATTACAGTCACCGTGAACGGAGATTATGATAATGGTACAGAGACTGCAACTATTTTCATCGAAGGAACAGAAGTAGATGTAATTGGGACTACAGGTGAAAGTAATGGAACAGATATTACGCTAGTTTTTAGCTATACAGACCCTGTTATCATAGGAGAACTTTTAGCAGACGGTGTTTTGAATGTTAATATTCAAAATTCAAGCTCAGTTGATACCGATACAGGTGGAAATGATACGCACGAAGTAATCATTAATGCGCAGGTACCTTCTTTCTTTGAGGTAACGCCTCCAACAGGCATCGTAAGTGCTGGCGCTGTAACGGAAGTTAACTTTCATTTCGATACAGAAGGTTTATTAGGTGGTACTTATGAATATGATTTGCCTTTGCAAACGGGTGACCCGAGTCAAGCGAACATATTATATCCTGTCAAACTCATCGTCGTAGGTCAACCTTTAATTGAGGTAACACCTACTTCAATAGACTTTGGAGATGTTTTCATTGGTTATGCTGCGACAGACTCTTTGTGTATTAGTAATCCTGGTACAGATGATTTGATTATCACAAATATTGTTTCTAGTGATGCTGTATTTACAGTGGATGAAACCTCGCTGACTATTCCTCCTTTTAGTACGGTAAAAGTAGCTGTTCATTTTAATCCTACAGTGTCTGGTGACCTTAGTGGTACTTTTGTCATTGAGAATAATGTTGGAGATGTCACTGTCCCTATTAACGGTTCTGCCATGAATGCACCAATTAGTAGTGTGACGCCAACGGATATTTGTGTTACACTACAAGAAGGTGAAACGACGACGCAAACGGTTACTATTTCGAATACGGGACTTTCGGATTTGATTTGGGAAATAGATGCAGAATCTGGCGGAACGGTTGAAGTTTTAGCTTGGTTATATGGGGTAGATGTAGGAGAGGAATGGATAGGAACACAAGATGCTTTGAATAGTTTCTTTACTGACTATAATATGACGACAACCAATACGGATGTTGCATCTACGCTAGAGACTGCCTTAGTTGGAAAACAATTATTACTTATTCCAGAGGCGGAGACTGGCTTAAATTCTGTTTTTGCGGAGGCTGGTCCCATCATTGAAACTTTTGTTAATAATGGAGGAGGAGTTGTGTACTTGATGTCTTCGTCTATTACCGCAGCTCCTAATTCTACGGGATTGATGCCATATAGTAATGACGCTTTTCTTAATGGTTCGCCTTTGACAATCTTTGACGCGGGACACCCATTAATGGAAGGAGTGAGTACTCCTCTTACTGGTGCTAATGCTACTACGGGCTGTCTATTTTCTGAAACTGATATTACGTCTATTATGGGGACGGGTGATTTTGCTGTCGTCGCAGAGCGTAATATTGGCGCTGGTAAAGCTGTCTATCTAGGATATGATTATTTTGATTATGGAGATAACGAAGCGATAATGCTAGCAAATGCGGTACAATATGCGGCAGTTTCTATTTTGCCAGATTGGTTGGAGCCAACACCATTATCGGGTACAGTAGCTGGTGGTTCTAGTCAAGATGTGATACTTAACTTTGATGCAACGGGCATGTTGTCAGGTACTTATGAGTATAATCTACAAATCAATACGAATGAGCCTTCAGGTATTCCTGTAACGGTTAGTGTTAAAATGATTGTGACAGATGTACCACAAACAGCTTTTTCTGCGGATAATCCAATCAGTTGTACAGGAGTAGTCAACTTTACAGATGAGTCTCTGAATGGGCCTACTTCTTGGAATTGGCAATTTGGTGACGGTGGAACTTCTACTGCTCAAAATCCGACGCATAATTACAGTGAGTCAGGAACTTATGATGTTACATTAGAGGCTTGTAATGCAATAGGTTGTGAGACTTTCACTATCTCAGATTACGTACTGGTTAATCTTGCGGGTTCTTATTGTGATACCTTGGTCATGCCGACATCAGGAAGCACTATTCTGAATAGTTGTACAGGAGTTATTTATGACAATGGTGGACCAGAAGGTAACTATTCTGATAATGTAGAGCATACTGTCTTTTTAGTTCCTACAGGAGCGGAAAGTATTAGTATTAGCTTTATTGAGTTTGAACTAGAAAGTTGCTGTGATTATGTTAGAATTTATGACGGACCGACAACAGCTTCTCCGCTTATCGGAACTTATAATGGTGTTACTTTGCCGAATGACGGTTTGCCTATTTCGTCGACAGGTTCTACTCTGACGATTAATTTTGACTCAGATGGTTCTGTTACGCGACCAGGTTTCCGTTTCGAATATACTTGTGCAGGTGTTACACCAACTGCTAATTTTACATCAACGATAGATGCTGCGTGTTCGAATGCTGTTCAATTTTCGAATACATCTGCTACTGCTGATAGTTATCTTTGGAATTTTGGTGACGGGACGACTTCCACAGAGGTTTCTCCATTTCATCACTATTCAGTTGCGGGTGATTACTCTGTCTCTTTGACCGCTACTAATGAATTTGGTTCAGATATAGCTCTAGAGACAACGACTGTTGCGGAGTTACCTTTCTTATTAGAAATAAATGCGCCTCTATCAGGTTCTGTCAATTCTGTTGTTGAACTTAGTTATTCGGGGTCTGAAACTATGTCTGAGGTCCTTTGGGACTTTGGAAATGGAAATACAACGACGATTGAAAATCCGAGTTATATTTATCTAGAAGAAGGTCAATTCGTTATTAGCTTAACAGGGATGACTGCTGACGGTTGCCAGTTGACTGTGTATCATACGCTTGATTTGCTCTCAGATACAGACAATCCAGCGATTTTGTCAGGATTTGCCGTATTCCCTAATCCTACTGAAGGACAGGTGACAATAGCGGTAGACTTACCAAATGTAGCGGATACGGAATTAATGGTTTACAATCCATTAGGTCAGCTACTACTACAGGATAGCCGCAAGAGTACAGGGACTTATCGACACAGTATGGATTTAAGTCATTTGCCAGCAGGGCAATATTTTATATCTTTATCGGTGGATGGTGCGCCTGCGGGACGCGAGATTTTAGTGATTGAGTAGGAGAGAGGTATGTGTGAAATAAGTTATCCCGAACTTTCGATTTGACGAAGGTTCGGGATTTCTTTTTGTTGGAGGTGGATGATTGGTTCTATTTCTTAAGGCGTAATGTCGGAGACTTTACCCGACAAATAAATGTAAAGCTAATTTTTAGCGTTAAAACTATAAATAATGAGTGTCTGACATTTGTAATAAGCTATTGATAATCAGTATATTGCGTGTTACAGGTGTCAGACACCAGCAGAAACTCATAGTTCGTATTTGAAGAGCTCGGAAAATCTCTTAAATCCGCGTTTCAATCAAGAGTTCTTTGTAAAGTGCCAAAGGATATTCAAATTTATCAAAAAAATGCCTTTGAAAAAATTCCCCCACTCTATGCAGAGATGATTGGCTCTGAAGGTCCTATTTTTCAGGTTGCTCCCAAGTCATTCTTGGTAGGGTTTCTCTCCAATATAGCTTGTCCCGATACTTCGGATACGCATCAGGTTTATTATTTTATAAAGTTTAAATATTTGATTATCAGTACCTTAAGTTCCAGTCGAAGTAGCTTTAAGGCTAAGTTTCTCATTCAGCTGTCGAAAAAAGAGCAATTTTTCATGTTTCACCTGTCCGCTTGCGGTCGTCTTGTACCTTTTTTGCGTAGCAAAAATTGTACACACGAAAGGTGAAACATGAAAAATATGCGTTTTCGACGAGTTTTTGCTTCTT
>CALDUB010000395.1 GCA_937923465.1 uncultured Saprospiraceae bacterium | reverse complement strand
AGACCAACACCTGCCAATTACAGACCCATTGGGGCGTATCCAAGTGGATACTTTGACTAAAAACTGTGCAGACTTTGGTTTAGAATTATACGGACTAGGGCACAAATATCAAGGAATAGTCCACGTCATCGGACCCGAATTGGGCGTGACACAACCTGGACGCACATTCGTCTGCGGAGACAGCCACACCTCTACACACGGCGCATTTGGCGCGATTGCATTCGGTATTGGAACATCCCAAGTCGAGCAAGTCTTAGCCACACAGTGCGTCTTACAACGCAGACCAAAGACAATGCGCATCACGATTGACGGCGAGTTACAACGCGGAGTCGGGGCAAAAGATATTATCCTTTACATAATCGCTCAGTTAACAGCAGCTGGTGGAACAGGATATTTCGTAGAATATGCAGGTTCAGCCATTCGCAGCTTGTCTATGGAAGGTCGCATGACTATCTGTAACATGAGTATCGAAATGGGCGCACGTGGAGGTTTAATTGCTCCAGACCAAACAACTTTTGATTACATCAAAGGCAGAAAATTTGCTCCACAAGGCGCAGATTATGATAAAGCAGTTGCACATTGGAAAACTTTACCAACGGACGAAGGTGCAACATTTGACAAAGAATATAGCTACGACGCGGCAGACATCGAACCGATGTTGACCTACGGTACAAATCCAGGTATGGGAATTAAAATTTCTCAACGCGTACCGATGCCTGCTGATGCTAATAACACTGCTTCTTTTGATAAATCCCTTGCATACATGGGATTTGAAAAAGGAGAAAGCTTGATAGGCAAGAAAGTAAACTACGTTTTCATTGGTAGTTGTACGAACTCTCGGATTGAAGATTTACGTGAAGTTGCGGACTTTGTAAAAGGAAAGCAAAAAGCGGCGAATGTGAATGTAATGGTCGTTCCAGGTTCGCAACAAGTGCGTTTGCAAGCAATGGAAGAAGGTTTGGATAAGATTTTCTTAGCTGCTGGATTTGAATTTAGAGAGCCAGGATGTTCTGCCTGTTTGGGAATGAATGCGGATAAAGTGCCGACAGGCGAATACTGCGTTTCGACTTCCAATCGTAATTTTGAAGGAAGACAAGGACCAGGAGCAAGAACGATTTTGGCGGGACCATTAATGGCTGCGGCAACTGCTTTGACAGGAGAAATCACGGATGTAAGGGAATTGCTTTAAAAAAATCAAATCCAAGTATCAAATTCAAGAACACTCTGGAATTTGTGTTTACGAATTAAATTTAGAGACTTCAATACTCTTAATTTCAGGAGTTCCGAACTTTACAACCATTACAACTTTACAACTCTTACAACCTTTTTATGAAGGCATTTAAAAAAATAAGTACTACAGCTATTCCTCTCCCAATAGAGGATGTAGATACAGACCAAATCATCCCTGCGCGCTTTTTGAAAGCAACGACACGTGATGGATTTGGCGATAATTTATTTAGAGATTGGCGATATAATTCAGATGACAGCCCAAAGGCTGACTTCGTTTTAAATAACCCAATCTATACCGGTGAAATTTTAGTCGCGGGCAAAAATTTCGGATGTGGAAGTAGTCGCGAGCATGCTGCTTGGGCACTAACAGATGCGGGTTTTCGTGTCGTCGTTAGTAGTTTTTTTGCAGATATCTTTCGTGGAAACTCTTTAAATAATGGACTTTTACCCGTCCAAGTATCAGATGAGTTCTTGCATGAAATATTTAATGCGATAGAAAAGAACCCGTCTGCTACTTTTACCGTAAATTTGGAAGAACAAGTTTTTACGATTGACGATAGTGGCGCGACTTTTAATTTTGAAATCGACACTTATAAGAAGATGTGCATGATAAATGGGTATGACGATATTGATTACCTATTGAGTGTAAATGAGGAGATTAAGGAATTTGAGAAGGGACAGGTTGGAGTATTTTAAATTTTCGCAAACAGTTGTCAGACACTAATTTTAGCTTCATATATCTGTAAGTCTTAAATTTAAGTGTCAGACAACGACGAGTTCACAAAATAAACAAAAGAGAGTTGGAGTTTTAATTGGAGTAGGCACATACCGCCTTTCAATATCCAACTGACAACTAATAAAAAGAGATGAAAAAGAATTTATGTGTAATTCCTGGAGATGGCATTGGTCCAGAAGTTATCGAACAAGGACTAAAAGTCTTGGACGCAGTCGCAGAGCGTTTTAATCACTCATTTGATTACTGTCACGCAGATATGGGTGCAGTAGCAATTGATAAATTTGGAACACCATTACCAGAGGCTACAATTGAGGCTTGTATCAAAGCTGATGCGATTTACTTTGGCGCGATTGGAGACCCAAAGTATGACAATGACCCCAATGCAAAAGTAAGACCAGAGCAAGGACTTTTGGCATTACGGAAGTCTCTCGGATTGTACGGAAATATCCGTCCAGTTACCGCTTATTCTTCGATGTTAAAGCATTCGCCTTTACGTGAAGAAAATATTGAGGGTGTTGATTTTGTGATTTATCGCGAATTGACGGGTGGTATTTATTTTGGTGAAAAAGGAAAAAGCGAAGACGGTCTATCTGCCTTTGATACTTGTTCTTACAGCGTTGGAGAAATCGAACGTATTGCGAAATTAGCATTCAAAGCAGCACAAGGTCGCCGTAAGAAATTAACACTTATAGATAAGGCAAATGTCTTAGAAACAAGTCGTTTGTGGCGTGAAACAGTTCGCCGTATGTCTTCGGACTATCCAGATGTAGAGGTTAGTTTCATGTTTGTAGACAATGCAGCGATGCAGATGATTTTATATCCAAAGCAGTTTGATGTCATCGTGACTTCAAATATGTTTGGTGATATTATTTCTGATGAGGCGAGTGTTATCGCGGGCTCAATGGGACTTTTACCTTCGGCTTCAGTTGGAGAGAAAACATCTCTTTTTGAACCCATTCATGGAAGTTATCCGCAGGCAGCAGGAATGGATACGGCTAATCCAATCGCCACGATTTTATCTGGTGCGCTGTTGTTAGAAAGCTTGGGGATGCAAGAGGAAGCAAATGTTATTCGTGCAGCAGTAGCGAAGACCTTGGACGAAGGTATTGGTACGCATGATTTGCATCCGAAGATTGAATATACTTGTTCACAGATGGGAGACTTGTTGGCATCGATAGTGGCTGAGGCGGACTTGGATGTTCAGAGTGATAAGTTAGAGGATAGCGTTTCTACGATTATCTAAATCTAATTTTATATATCCCTAAAATGGGCTCAAATTCTTTGATTAAGAATTTGAGCCTATTTTTTTGCGCTAATTTTATCAAGAAATTTCATGCAAAAACAAGCCTTTCTTAATTTTTCAAAAAAATATTTCCGAAACATGACTACTATTTGTAAAAATTAGTAAATCTTTACGTTCAAATTTCGTTTTACCTCATGGATTTACAAGCACAAATAGCGCAAATAGAAACCAAAATTAGGCTCTTATCCTCAAAATTGAATGATTTGCGGGTGGAAAATAATAGCCTGAAAGAGGAGAACGAAAGATTAAACGTCGAAAAAGCAGAACAAAATGCTAAAATCGGCGTATTGACACATAAATTGGAGGAAACGCAGAGAGCGTTAGAGCAGCAGGGAAAAGGAGAACCGCAAGCAGCGGAAGAATTGCGTGGACAGTTGAATCAATACATTAGTGAATTAGATGACGTGATAGAGTGGTTGCAAGAAAATTAACGAAAGCACAATTTAATTTTGAATAACGGACTTTAAATACTTTTCTAATTAAGAGTGTCTTAATGTTCTCTTTCATTTTCAAATTAGTTATTTTCGATATGGATGATGATAGCAAAAAAATTAGCGTATTAATCGCGGGAAAGTCTTACCCTTTGAAGGTGAAAACGAAAGATGAAAAACCTATTCGTTTAATAATCAAGGAGGTAAATGAAAAGATTGACGAGTTTCAAGTCAATTATCCCCGTCGAAAACAAAAAGACTGTATGGCAATGAGCCTACTTTCTTATGCGGTAGATTTGCACAAAATTCGACAGAATCCTACTCTTTATGTCAAAGAGGAGTACCGAAAGATGTCGGATAAATTATCAGAACTTGATGTATTACTAGACGATTTACTGCAAGAAGAGGGTTAAATACCCTCGTTACTTTTCCTTTCTAAATTAGTACTCTTTCCGAGATTATTCGTTTGAATAAGACCAATTCCTCCGTACCGTTTACATGGAAGGATGCATTTGTATCCTGAAAATTTATCGTTCTTTTACAAATTTCGTGATTGTAAAAAGCTAAGAGTTCAAGTCTCAAACGGACATTGAGATTCTTAATTTTTTCTCAATCACATTAAGTAAGTGACACTATTTATTTAGGCAATTTGAAAACATCTTTATTCCGTTATTTTCCTCTTAAAAATAGTTCCGTGATGCAGACCATGCAACGATTTTTAAAAGAAAACTATCGAAAAAATCTTGTCTTCAAATTTTACCCAAATAAATAAGGTCACTTACTTATCGAGATTTTTCAAAGAACCAAATTTATAAAATAATGGAAGCAATAATAGGAGCAATAGCAGGACTTATCGGTCTGGCTGTCGGGTATCTTTTGGCAGGGAAGTTTATTAAAAATAAACACTCTTCTAAAATTGAGGAAGCAAACATCAAAGCAGATGCAACTATCAAAGAAGCACGCTTGACTGCAAAGAGAATAGAGGACGAAGCAAAGACAAAGGCTGACCGTATCGTTGATAAGGCGGAGAGCGAAAACGAGCGTATCAAGCAAAAGAAAATATCTGATGCAAAAGATAAATTCAATCGTTTGCGCTCAGAATATGAGGCTGATAAGTCTAAGAAGATGATTGAATTCAAGGAAAAACAAATTGAATTTAAGGCATTAGAAAAGGAATTTGCGGGCAAGCAAGAAGAGATTGATGAGCAATATGAGGAATTAAAGACCTACGAAAGTGACCTCGAAAGCCGTGAAGCGGAACTGAAGAATGACCGCACGACTTACAACAAAAAAATGCAAGCTTTAGCGAAAAGGAAAGAAGACCTGGACCGCGCTAACGAAAAGCAAATACAAGCATTAGAAAAAGTTGCTAAGTTAAGCGAAGCCGAAGCAAAAGAGCAAATCTTAGAAGCGGTAAAAGCAAAAGCGGAGAATGATGCCATGTCTATCCGTAAAGAGGTGGTAGAGGCAGCTAAAGTAACAGCAAACAAAGACGCAAAGAAAATTGTCATTCAGTCTATCCAACGTATGGCTGCTGAGATTACAATTGAAAATACTGTTTCTGTTTTTAACTTGGACAGTGATGATTTGAAAGGTCAAATTATTGGACGTGAAGGTCGTAACATTCGTGCGATTGAAGCTGCAACTGGTGCAGAAATCGTTGTAGACGATACTCCAGAGGCAATTATTATTTCTTCGTTTGACCCAATTCGTCGCGAGATTGCACGTTTGTCACTTAAGCGTTTGGTCGCTGACGGACGTATTCACCCTTCTCGTATTGAGGAAGTTGTTGAAAAAACACGCAAGCAGTTAAACGAGCAAATCGTTGAAATAGGAGAGCGTACGGTTATTGATTTAGATATTCATGGTTTGAATCCTTATTTGATTAAAATGGTTGGACGGATGCGTTTCCGTTCTTCTTACGGTCAAAACTTGTTGAAGCACTCTATCGAAACAGCAAATCTTTGTGCTGTGATGGCTGCTGAGTTAGGTTTGACGCCCAAACAAGTAAAACTAGCAAGACGTGCAGGTTTACTACACGATATTGGTAAAGTGAGCGAGGAAGATACTGAAATGAGCCACGCGATTTACGGAATGAAAATCTGTGAAAAATACAAAGAGCACGCAGCAGTTATTAATGCAGTAGGAGCCCACCATGATGAGGTAGAAATGAATAACATCATCTCTCCAATCGTACAAGCTTGTGATGCTATTTCTGGTGCTCGTCCAGGTGCACGTCGGGAGATTTTGGATAGCTACATGAAGCGTATTGGCGAACTCGAAGAGTTGGCAATGGCACATGAAGGTGTTCAGAAGGTATTCGCTATGCAAGCAGGTCGTGACTTACGTGTCATCGTAGAAAGCGATAAAGTAAGTGACAAGCGCGC
>CALDUB010000394.1 GCA_937923465.1 uncultured Saprospiraceae bacterium | reverse complement strand
GCAACTCTAGTACTTGTACTTCTTCGATTACTGTAGAAGACAATATGGTTCCTGTTTTTGACACTTGTCCTTCAGACATTACTCATGAAAATGATGAAGGTGCTTGTGAAGCAGTAGCTACTTGGACACCACCAATAGTTTCTGATAATTGTACAACTTCAATGGGTAGTTCTCATAATCCAGGTGATGTATTCCCTGTAGGTTCTACAGAGGTAACATACACTGTTACTGATGCAGCAGGAAACATGGCAACATGTGCATTCAATGTAATCATTGAAGATATAGAAGCACCAGTTATCGCATGTCCTTCGGATATTGCCGCAAACAACACTACAGGTATGTGTGGTGCAGCAGTTACTTGGACTGATATTGTCTTTTCTGACAATTGTCCAGAAAGTGTTGTGACAAGTACACATAATTCAGGTGATGTATTCCCAGTGGGTACTACGGAAGTTGGTTATACAATTACTGATGCCGCAGGAAATGCTGCTTCATGTACATTTAATATAGTTATCAGTGATACAGAATTGCCCGTTATCGCAGGATGTCCAGCAAATATTGCACAGGACAACGATGTAGATGCTTGTGATGCCGCAGTAACGTGGACAGCACCAATAGCTACTGATAATTGTACACAGACTTTGACAAGTACACACAATTCGGGTGATACTTTCGTAGTCGGAACAACAACGGTAACTTATACATCTACAGATGACGCAGGTAATAGTGCAACTTGTAGTTTTGATGTAACTGTATCAGACGTACAAGCGCCAACAATCACTTGTATTGATGATATCGTACAAGATACAGATGCAGGTTCATGTGATGCAGTCGTAAATTACACAGCACCATTAGGAGCAGACAACTGTCCAAATCTAGTTACAGAATTAGTAGCAGGATTGGCAAGTGGGGAGACTTTTCCAATTGGTTCTACAGATGTAACTTACTCTGTAACAGATGCCGCAGGAAATGCAATTAGTTGTACATTCAGTGTAACAATTGAAGACAATGAAGTACCAGTTTTTGCAGGATGTCCAGATGATATTACACAAGCGAACACCGTAGGTGTTTGTGAAGCAGCGATTACATGGACGGCACCAAGTGCTACCGATAATTGCTCTGTAACAATGACAAATACACATGACTCAGGTGATATATTCGCAGTTGGAACAACAACTGTAACGTATACAGCAGTCGATGCAGCAGGAAACAGTTCAGAATGTGCTTTTGATGTAACTGTTGAAGATACAGAATTGCCAGTTATCGCGTGTCCTTCGGATATTGCAGCAAACAACACTACAGGTGTGTGTGGCGCAGCAGTTACTTGGGCTGATATTGTCTCTTCTGACAATTGCCCAGAAAGTGTTGTGACAAGTACACATAATTCAGGTGATGTATTCCCAGTGGGTACTACCGAAGTTGGATACACAATAACAGATGCAGCAGGTAATGTTGCAACATGCGCATTCAATGTAGTTATCAGTGATACAGAATTACCAGTTATCGCAAATTGCCCTGCGAATATCGCACAAGATAATGATGCAGATGTATGTGGCGCAGTCGTTAATTGGACAGCACCAACAGCTACAGATAATTGTAGTCAGACTTTTACAAGTACACATAACTCAGGTGAATTTTTTGCAATAGGAACAACAACTGTGACTTATTCCTCTATAGATGAAGCAGGTAATAGTGCAGCTTGTAGTTTTGATGTAACAGTATCAGATGCACAGGCACCAGTAATAACTTGTCCTGCAGACATCGTACAAGATACAGATGTAGGTTCTTGTGACGCAGTTGTAAATTACGCAACACCACTCGGAACAGATAACTGTCCAAATCCAGTTACCGAATTGATAAATGGATTGGCAAGTGGTTCTACTTTCCCAATTGGTTCTACAGACGTGACTTACTCTGTAACGGATGCATCTGGAAATGCAGTTAGCTGTACATTCAATGTAACAATTGAAGACAACGAAGCACCAGTTTTTGATGCTTGTCCGTCTGACATTAATGCAGTTGCTTTATCAACAGGATGTTCTGGTTCTGCAACTTGGACTATCCCAACAGCTACAGACAATTGTTCTGTAAGTACAGTTGCTGACTCTGAAGGAGTTTCTATTATCATAGTAGAGACGACAGCATTCGGTACATTCCCCGGCGGAACAACCGCGATTACTTACACGGCTACAGACGATATCGGAAACGAGATAATCTGTACTTTCAATGTAACAGTTGAAGACGACATTGTTCCAACTCTTTCTGAATGTCCAATGGATATGGTCTTGAATACAGATGCAGGTTCTTGTGAAGCACACGCATTTTGGACTGTACCAATTGTTTCTGATAATTGTCCTGATACTGAAATAGTAGCATCTCATACACCAGGTGATGTATTCCCTACAGGAACAACCGCAGTTGGTTACACTGTAACAGATGCAGCTGGTAATGTAGCTACATGTAACTTCTCAATTACAGTTTTAGATACAGAGAAGCCAGAATTGACTTGTCCTGTAGTGGAGATAGCAGCGGCAGGAGACGGTAGCTGTGGTTATACTATTCCTGACTTGTCAGCAATAGTAACGGCAACGGATAATTGTACTACAAGTTCAGTTATTACTCAATCACCAAATATTGGAGATGTAGTTACGGAAGCGACACTTATAACTTATGTCGCAACTGATGATGCAGGAAATGCAAGTTCCTGTAAGGTTGACGTCATTGTTCCAGATGTTTTTGCAGCTTCTATCGCAGCGGTATTTACTACTTGTCCTGACTCTCCAGACGGAGAAGTTAGTGTAACGGTAACAGGTGGTACCGAACCATACAGCTACAGCTGGATAGGTTCTACTGAAACGACAGCAACAATTACAGATTTAACGGCTGGTACTTACACGGTTGATGTAACAGATGCTAATGGATGTTCAATTACTCAAACGATTGACGTAACAGGAACGGATACGACTAATCCAATTGCAGATTGTCAGAATATCACGGTTTCTTTAGACGAAAACGGTTCAATAACAATTGAAGGTACTGATTTAGACAACAGCTCTTCTGATGATTGTGGTATTGCAACTTACTCCGCTTCACAAACTACTTTTGATTGCGATGATTTAGGGGTTAATGCAGTAACATTGATTGTTACTGACGGCTCTGGAAATCAAGCTAATTGTAGTGCTACTGTCACGGTAGAAAACCCATTAGCGGGTACGCCCGAATTCTGTGGAACGACTTACACAATACCTTTGACTGAAAGCGGTAATGCTTTTTTTACATCGTCGATTATAGGTACGGTAACAGATAACTGTGGAGATGTGTTAGTCTTTGTCAATGGTGAAGCTCTTGACTGTAGCGACATTGGCAATATCATAACTTCGGAAGTTACTTATATCAATGGTAATGGTGTTGGTTCATGTGATGTGAATATCAGTGTTGTAGACATACTTGCTCCAGTTGTCTTGTGTCAAGACTTAACAGTTTCTTTGGATGACGATGGAAATGCGAGTATCACGGCAAATGATATTGGTAGCGGTTCTACGGATAATTGCAGCGGACTTACTTTATCATTAAGTCAGACAGACTTTACATGTGCTAATATTGGAGCACAAACAGTAACACTGACAGCGACAGATGCTGCGGGTAATATTGAAACTTGTACTGCTTCAGTTGATATTGTTGATGACTCTATACCTACGCCAGACTTTTGTGGAACGACAGTTACATTAGAATTGGACGAAACAGGTAATGTTGAGTTAGAAGCAGTAGCTCTCGGAAATGTATCAGATAATTGTGGTTCATTAGATATTTACTTCTTTGGAAATACATCTTTCAATTGTACGCAAACTGTAATGACTACTAATATGAATGTATTAGTTGTCGATGATTCAAATAATATCTCATTCTGCGTTGTATCTGTAGACGTTATAGACACAACACCAGCTACTGCAACTTGTCAAGATGTGACCTTGAGCTTAGGTGATGACGGTAACTTAACTATTACACCCGAAGATATCGATAATGGTTCTTCGGATAACTGTAGTGGTTTAGTGATGAGTCTTGATATTACAAATTTTAGTTGTGCAGATATTGGCGACCATACAGTTACTTTAACGGCTACTGATGCAGCAGGAAATGCTAGTTCGACTTGTACCGCAATGGTCACTATTGTTGATGATAACGTTCCTACACCAGATTTTTGTGAAAGTACAATAATAGTCGACTTGGATAACACTGGTTCTGTGACTGTTGATGCATCTACATTTGGCACAGTTACAGATAACTGTTTCAATCCAACTGTAATTTACCTCATAGGAGGTAGTCGTACATTTACTTGTAGTGACTTGGATAACAATACAAATATTTCAGTAATTATTGTAGACGGAACACAAGTCAATTTTGTAAGTTGTATAGTAACAATAGATATAGAAGACCCACTTGGAGCATGTGTAGACCCAGTTGCACCGACTTCTAGCGGTGATGCCGTAACAGCATCAGAACGTACAGAACTAAGTGATAATACTCTTGATGAAAATAATGGAGAAGTACGCTTAACAGGCATTAGTACTGCACCAAATCCATTTGGTTACCAAACTAAGGTTAGTTACGAATTGAATGTTCCTACGGAAGTACGTATTTCGGTACTAGACGGACGTGGACAATTAGTAACAGTCTTAACGGACTCAGTGAAATCAAGTGGTACACACAATACATATTGGAGACCAAGAGGAAATGTGACCAGCGGTTTATACTTCATTTTACTCGAAACAGAGGGCAACGAACCTAAATTCGTTAAAGTAAACTACGCTCAATAAGCGTAGTTAAAGGCTTAGTGTCCGCATATGCGGACACTAAGCTCTTTTTTAATAAGCTAGTTTCAATTCACAATTTTCAAAAAAAACTGGTTCTCTGACAAATCACATTTCACGGGATTTGTCCGAGAATGAAAAAACTTAAGTTATCATGAATTACACAATCACAATTTTCAAGACATTACTTTTCTTAACTTTTCTTTTTAACATCAATGCGCTATTTGCTCAAGATGTAGAAGTCTTTTGCCCTTCTGATGTTTGTGGTGGCGATACTCAATATGGAGCTGTAGACGGTATTTATCAAGCTACGGGCGCAATGTCAGGTGGTCAGCCCATTTATGAAGGCCCCGTTGGTAATGTATCGTACGAACTTGAACTTTTTGTTCAGTCATTTGGTCCGGCACTTACTTTTTACAATTGGAAAATTAAGACTATAGCTGGAGTTGAGGTTTATTTTGAGAGTCAACCAACACAGGTTTCAAGACCTTTTTCGGAAGCAGGTAGTTTTACGCCAACAGATCCGAGTCATGCTCCAGCCCCAACGGCTGCTGTTTTACCTGTCGAGTTGAGTTACTTTAATGCTACAAAATCTAAGACAACAGTACAGTTAAATTGGGCAACAGTAACAGAACTTAATAACGAAGGATTTGAAGTTGAACGTAGTAATGATAATCGCACTTGGGAATCTTTAGACTTTATAGAAGGGCAAGGAACGAGTTATGAAATTCAGAATTATGAATTTGTAGATAAGAATCCAGCAAGCGGCAAAAATTACTACCGTCTCAAGCAGGTGGATTATGACGGGCGTTTTGTTTACTCGTCGATTTTGATGGAAGAAATGTCTATTGGTAGTCTAGAAATATATCCTAATCCAGTAAATGGACATACTGTAAATTTACAATTTCCTTCTTCAAATTATGAAGATGCAGAACTTGAAATTTATGACAATTTGGGAAGAAAAGTTATACAATCTGTATTAGTTTATGGAGAAAGCCAGATTAATATCTCTGATTTGCTACCAGGTTTCTACATCGTTTCTGTAAAAGTTGGTGGACAAATATTTCAAGAGCGACTAATCAAAAAGTAACCTGTTTAACGCCAAATAGACTTTAGATAGTAGCCCTCGAAATTTCTAACTGCGTCTTCTATCTAAAGTCTAAAACTAAATCAAACTAAGACATGAAAACAATACAATTATTTTCAATTGTAGCATTGCTATTTTTAAGCGCTTTCACTATTCCTGTACCGTCTTCTATCGAGATAGAATGTGAGAATGATGTATGTGGATGTGATGCTGAATTTGGTACTGTCAGCGGCATTTATCAAGAAACGAAACGCGCAGAAAACGGCTATCCCGTCTATCTTGGACCAAATAAAAAGAAGAGCTACGAAATAAAATTAAGAGCAGAAACACCGAAAGGTGCCGATTTCACAGTTTATCGTTGGGAGGTTCGTACGACTAGTGACGAGCTTGTTTATTTTGATGGAAACATTAAAGTAGAGCCCTTTCCTTTTTCAGAAATAAAAGGAGAGTGGACCGCTGAAAATTCAACATTTGAACCAGTACC
Source organism: uncultured Saprospiraceae bacterium (assembly GCA_937923465.1). GTDB lineage: Bacteria > Bacteroidota > Bacteroidia > Chitinophagales > Saprospiraceae > JAHDCG01. The sequence continues at coordinate 42,000 of CALDUB010000394.1, read as the reverse complement.
AAACAAAATTTCAAAACACTTGTAAAAGTCTTGATAAATTGTGAATTTTTAGGGCGATACACGGCAACGTGTATCGCCTTTGCTATTTTTGAAGTGAAATCCCTATTATTTAACGAGAAAAATATGTGTGGTGGGAATTTTTTAAAACCTAAAAGTGTTTAAAAAACAGGGTTCTCCGTCAAGTCGTGTGAAAGTGACATGAAAAAAATAAAAAACTAAGTATTTATTTGATTTTAGCTTTTCATTTTTTTCCTGTCACACGATTTGACGGAGAACGAAAAACAGTTTTAGGTTTAATGAAATCCAATAGATATGTCAAACAACAACACAACTGGCTGTGCAGGCGGTATACTTCACATCTTCGGAGGTATAGGAATGTTATTTCTAACCTGTGCGCGTATGGGAGATGATGTGATGAGATGTGGTAGTGCCGCTTCCAAATTTGATGATATTGGTCGAACAGGTAGTCGATTGTATTACCCTCTAGACGACGCGGCTTTATCTTCGACCTATACGCGTTATGCTGATGAAGCTTATGCTGCAAATGCCACAAGAGCACAAGCAATAGAAGAATCTTCCTCTCTAATTAAAGCAAATGAGGCAATACCAACAGTAACCGCCAAGCGACCGATTTTGGCAAAGGAGGGGGATTATACTTATAGCCCTTTGCGTCTTGCTAATGCGTTAAAAGACGTTCCAAAAGTGATAGGAGAGGAGACCGAAGAAGATAAGAAATCATCTGGCGAAGGGAATATCGCAAGAATGCATCAGCGACTGTTGCAGAATTTTTGTGACTCCTATACGCTTCAAAATGAGCATTTCAATCAAAAGGATAAGGAGACTATAGTCAAAGGAATAAAAAAAGCCAATAGTCCAAATTTTCTTTTAATGAAAGACGTTTTGACTCAAATAGACCGTAATGTATTAGAGTTAAAAGAGCTTTTTCCAAAAACAAGAGGCTATACTACGGCGTATAAGAGTACTGTTATTAATAATTTTGCGCTTTATCTAAAAAATACACCAGAGGGGCAAGAATTTAATCTGCTGAGTTTACCTTTAGCTGGTAGAGATTCTGGCTTTGCGGTCTTTGTCGAATTGACAGGCGATGATAAGAAAAGAAATAAAATTACGCGTACTATGATGCGTCGGCATTAGAAAAAGAAAACCCGAATCTTCGCTGGAAGATGCGGGTTTTCTTTTTCAATATTTGAAACAATCAAACACCTCTTTTCTGGCTTTTAGATTTTTAAAGATTTGAATAATTCCACCAACTTAGGATTGGAAGGACGCGGCGCATCAGCAGTTACGATATTGCCTTCAGGGTCAACCAAAATAAACCTTGGAATACCCTTAATGCCATAATCTTCCACAAACTGCGATTTCCAATCTTTATCCGCAATCAATTGAATACCACTCAAGTCTTCTTTCTTCACCATATCTGCCCATTTATCATGCGCCGTAGCGACATCAATGGAAGTACTCACAAAAGCTATATTCTTATTATGAAATTCCTTTTCTACTTTTTTGAGAGCTGGAATTTCTCTTTTACAAGGTCCACACCAAGTTGCCCAAACATCAATATAAACATACTTACCTTTTAAATCTGCCAAAGAAGTCGTCCCGCCCGCATGGTTTTCGTAATCTGTGAAAGTAGGGGAGGGCTTGCCTTTCATTAAATCCTTTAGTTGGTCGTAATTAGCAGTAATATCGGCAATTAAAGTTTCGTCAGTTGTATTTGACTTGAAAAAATTAAACAACTCCGTTAAGTTAGGATTAGAAGGCGACAATGCCATTTTTGCCAAATAACTAACTACTTGCTCTTTCAATTCAGGGATTTTAATCGCTTCAATAGAACTCAATTCTGCTGGTGTCATCGAACTAAAGTCATCTAAGCCCTCAAAGATTGGTGTCAAAATGCTACCAAATGCCATATTGCGATAAGAGTCAGAAGCATTATAGATTTCAATATTATCATATTGAATATTCTTTAGCTCAGCGGGCAAAAAGTCTTCGGAAGCTTTAAAGTTTTCATCTTTTGTCACCCGTGCACGCATTCCTTCATAGTCTGTCATCGGAGCAAAATAATCATATTTTAAATTTTCCATTTCAGTTTTGACAAAAGTAGCATCTGGATTTTCTAGAGCACCTAAAGCCGCTTCATTACTCAATTTAATCTCCTCTAGTTTTGCTTTAAATGCAGCCTCATCCAAGGTGAATAAATTACGGTAATTTCCCTGCATCTTACTAATATTGATTCTTTTGGCAGTCAAATAGTTGTTTTCAACTGTGCCCGCGCCTGCATATTTCATCGAGGCACTAAAATCTTTAGCATCGAGAACTACCGACAAATCTGTACCTTTCTTAAGATACATATCTGCTTTATTTCTACCCAAAGAAAATGTGTAAAAGCCACTTGTAGCAGTTTCCATAGAGTCTACAAATGTCCCGTCAGGACGGATTGCAATTTCTTTTTTCATGCCTTGTCCTTCCAGAAGAACCTTGTCAGCAGTTGCATTTTCTATCTTTCCAGAGAATACGGTATATTCTATTTTTGGCTCTTGATTACAAGCGAAAAGCGTAAAAGCGAAGAAAGCAATGATTAGTTTTTTCATCTTAGTGGTTTAGTTTGAAAACTTATTCAAACACGAAAGTAATATGAATTTTTGAGTTACTATGGTCTAGGAAGGACGGTTTAACATATTTTAATGAAGGTAATGGGTGAAAACGACCGATGCATCTCTTTTGCTCACAAGGTGACTTTCCTTACGGACACCTGAGTCGAATGTCGTCAATTTACGTGTCCGCATGGAGGAATCGATTTGTTAGAACTTTCTAACGATAATTAATATCCAAAGAATACATGATTGAAACGCGGATGATGCGGATTTGGCGGATTAAAGCGGATTTTGAACAAGTGTTAACCCAAAAATCCGCCCTAATCCGCATCATCCGCCAAATCCGCTTTTCTATCATACATTCTTGGCAACTACAAAACAGTATGCTGCCACTCCATACCATACGGACACGTAAGTTGACGACATTCGACTTTGAGTCACCACGTGAGTATCCACCGTTTTGACCCATTACCTTAATGAAAACCTAAGCGGCATTACTTACTCTGCATACTTTATTTCTTCGTCTTCCAGTCCAAAACAGAGTGCAGCTCTCTTTAAACCAAAAATTCTTCCTTCTCGCGCTTCATAATTGGCAAACAAATCACCGTTTTTTCTAAAAGCCTGTTGGATACCTTCCTCTAATCCCATATTAAAATGAATGATTTTGAAGATTTCGCCTGTAGGGTACCATTTTTTTTGATAGCCATGTGCCTTGCCTAAATGGAAGTTGAGCTGAGAAATTAAAATATGACTCGAGTCCACAGAAAACGATTTTTTTTCTCCGTGTAACTTTCCTTTATGATAATTTGCTGAATGTTTGATATGACCGTCAGGAAACCAATTAGTATGGTCGTTTTGCTTTCTTCCCTCTAAAACACCAAATTTTTGCAGGAGCGTACTATCTGGAAAATAACTCACGGCATAACCAGAGAATAACTCTCCATTAAGAGTCCAAAGTGATGTCTTTGTATCGTAATAAAGGGCTTCTTTGTCTATCAAATTTATTGGTACCTCTAATGAACTAATAGGTTCAATTAATGGTTTTTCCGTCTCTTTTTTTGCGTCTTTAGAGCAACTTACAAAGAGTAGACTCAATAGTATTAATATTAAATTTTCTTTCATAATGTCTAATTATTACGAACTCTTTAATTTTGATATCTGGATTAATCACAAAAAAAAGAATGCGAAAAAGAGACGAGTATATCTCTTTTTCGCATTATAAATATAGTAATTTTCTATTACATTATTGGACTTGGAGTACCTTTTAAATCGACGCCAAACAAAACAATGTATGAACCTGTATAAAATTCATTGATAATATGGTAGTGATAAAATTCGTCACCGTCGCTGTGTTGAGTAGAAGAGTTGTGTCCTCCTGACTCATCCAAATCTGTTGGATACGCGCCAGTTGAGTTACATTTTCTTCCGTAAAGTAAAAATCCGTCTTGAAGGATACCTACTAATTTTTCATCATCCTGAGATAAAAGAGTATTTTCTTCTACATCAGCCGCCTCAAGGTGATAGTGATAACCTGTTGGTCCCATGTGACCACCAGCATAATCAAATCCTGATGCTACATTTTCAGATAATTGGACATTTGGGCCTTCTTCATCATTAAAGATAGGAGCTCCAGAAATTGCAATACCAATAGCGCCTAATCCTGTCGCAGAGCTAGCAGCAGCTATCTCTGGGATTGTTGGTACAGTAACGGTATAACTTCCTTCGTTAATTTTACCAGGAGACATCTGTTGTTCATTTGCTACAACTGGGTCTATGTATAAAACATTATCCTCGTCCCAATACGGAGAAGTATGATTTAGTAATGCATTCGATTCGATTGTGATTTCATCGCCGTCAAACGAAATAGTCACAGCATCCGAGTTAAATTCATCAAATGCAGACACTGGAGTAGCACCCGTGGCAGTTGAAGTTCCTGTATCATCTGTATCTGTGTTATCAGCTACATAGCCTTCTGGTTGGTCACAAGCGGTTTGGCTTACGTCAGGGTTTCCTAGATTATCACCGTCTGCATCTTCATACCAAGTTGTTTCTGTACAAACAACTTCATCATCTTTACAAGATGTAATTAAAAATGTAGTTCCAAGAAGAACTAATAGTAAGAATTTTAAGTAATTCATTTTATTGAATGTTTGAAAATTATGAGAATAAATTTAGTAGCTTAAGAGGCTGTTTGAGTTTGACTAAATCCCTATATGAGGACAATTTTTCGCCTATTTTCACTTTTTACCCCGATAATCATCTGGGTAAAGACCGCAGGGTATTGGCGGTTTTAAAAGCCAAAATAAACGAAAAATATTCTCTCTTAACTTGTCCCGTGCAACGGGGGGATTTGTCAAAGAACCAAAATACTTAAACTCAAACTGCCCCTAAGATTGTAGAGAATTAGTAAGAGGGGTATCCCATATAAAGACAATCATCTCTTGAGAAGACCCACCTAAGTTATTAATAATTCTCAATTATTTATATTACCGAGTTCGGAAGAGTTAGTTATTATATCTTTTGTTAGAATAAAAGAGGCAATCGTTCTGTCGGATAAGTATTTTGTTACACACATTTGTAATAATTCTGCCAAATAATATTCCTAATCAACGCATAAATAATATATCAAACCATACAAAAGAGGGTGTTTTTATAATGAATACCTGGTTTGTTTGAAAATAGGCATTTGAATCAACAAAATATTCGCTGCTAAAAGAGCATATTTTTTACTCTTATCAACACATCTAAGAATCCCCATAATTATCTTTGCCAATTCAATAAAAAAGCGTACCTTTGCAGCCGCTTATGAAATAGCCATATCTTTCACCTGAAATATATAGCAAAAATCAGAAGCAATTATAGAAAAGGGGAGTTAAATCCTCAATTAGAAATTAATCAAGAAATTTTCATTTATGCCTACTATTAATCAGCTGGTACGTAAGGGAAGAAAGAAGATTGTCGAGAAGTCAAAATCTCGTGCATTGGAAGCTTGTCCTCAGCGCCGTGGAGTATGTACTCGTGTATATACAACTACGCCGAAGAAGCCTAACTCTGCCTTACGTAAAGTTGCTAAAGTACGCTTGACCAACGGTCTAGAGGTTATCTGCTACATCCCGGGTGAGGGACACAACTTGCAGGAGCACTCAATCGTATTGGTACGTGGAGGTCGTGTAAAAGACTTACCTGGTGTTCGTTATACTATCGTTCGTGGTGCATTAGATACCGCAGGAGTTAGTGACCGTCGCCAATCTCGTTCCAAGTATGGTACTAAGCGTCCTAAGAAGTAATTTTTATTCACAGCCTTTAGTAAATGTCTAAGTAGGATTACGGTTGTAGTTTGACATTGAAGATACAAAGGTGTGACCAGTAAGAAAACAGTTAAGTCAGTAGAATTCTGCTGACCGCTTTCTGAAACAAAGAACTTTACGGGATTTATTCCGTACAAATCAACCAAGATGAGGAAAAGAAAACCAAAACCGCGGATTATTGCCCCGGACCCTCGCTTCGGCGACACTTTGGTCACGACTTTCGTAAACATGATGATGTACAGTGGTAAAAAATCTGCTGCTTTCACTATCTTTTACGATGCGTGCGACAAAATTCAAGAGCGTACAAAGCTAGACCCACACCAAGTGTGGAAAAAAGCTTTAAATAACGCAATGCCTCAAGTGGAAGTACGTTCTCGCCGTGTAGGTGGTGCTACTTTCCAAATTCCAACTGAAATCCGCGCTAAGCGTAAGATTTCTATCGGAATGAAGTGGATTATCAAATTTGCACGTCAACGCAGCGGTAAAGGTATGGCTGAAAAGATGGCAGCAGAATTGATAGCAGCTTCAAAAGGTGAAGGTGCAGCTGTGAAGCGTAAAGAAGATACGCACAAAATGGCTGAATCTAACCGTGCATTCGCTCACTTCCGCGTTTAGTAAGATATTAGATGTTAGACTTTAGACATTAGACTGATACAGTTTAAATTCTATAGTCTAACATCAACATCTTAACATAACCAACGAAACGAACTGCCAAACCATGTTCATATATATTTCCCGATTTGGATTTTAGCTAAGAGAATGTCAGACAACAGATTTTAAGTAAATCATGGAAACTGAAAGTGTAATCACATTCATTTCTTCAAAATCAATGAATTAAGATTCACTTGATTTTTTCCATTATTAAAGTCTATCGTCTAAAATCTAACATCTAAAATCTATTTCCAATAACGATTAAAATCTCTACCGAGAAGTTATTATGGCAACAGATTTAAAATTTACTCGTAATATCGGTATCGCTGCACACATTGATGCAGGGAAAACCACTACCACTGAACGTGTACTCTACTATACAGGTATGAGCCACAAAATCGGTGAAGTTCACGATGGCGCTGCCACGATGGACTGGATGGAACAAGAGCAAGAGCGTGGTATCACTATCACATCTGCTGCAACAAAAACTAACTGGAAGTGGAAAGACCAAAACTATCCGATGAACATCATCGATACTCCAGGTCACGTTGATTTCACAGTAGAGGTAAACCGTTCTTTACGTGTATTAGATGGTTTGGTATTCTTGTTTTGTGCAGTATCAGGTGTTGAGCCTCAATCTGAGACAAACTGGCGCTTGGCAGACAACTATAAAGTACCACGTATCGGTTTCGTAAACAAAATGGACCGTTCAGGTGCTGATTTCTTCAACGTTGTAAATGACGTTTACGAGAAATTAGGAACTCTTGCAATTCCTCTTCAAGTGCCAATCGGTGCAGAAGAAACGTTCAAAGGTGTAGTTGATCTTATCTTGAACAAAGCTATCGTATGGAATGAAGACGATATGGGAATGACTTACAAAGAAATTCCAATTCCAGAAGATTTAGTAGACACAGTAGCTGAATGGAGAGAGAAGTTGTTGGAAGTTGTCGCTGAATACGATGATACTTTGATGGAGAAATTCTTCGAAGACCCAGACAGCATCACTGAGGCAGAAATGCGTGCAGCAGTTCGTCAAGCAGTAATGGACGCGAAATTCGTTCCAATGATGTGTGGTTCTGCCTTCAAAAACAAAGGTGTACAAGCCGTTTTGGATGCAGTATGTGCTTACTTACCTTCACCAGTTGATATTGGTGGTGTAAGCGGTACTAACCCTGATACAGAGGAAGAAGTTTTCCGTAAAGCAGATGTAACTGAACCATTTACAGCATTGGTATTTAAGATTGCTACTGACCCATTCGTAGGTCGTTTGGCATTCTTCCGTACTTACTCAGGTAAGTTGGATGCAGGTTCTTACATCGTCAACGCACGTACAGGTAAAAAAGAGCGTATCTCTCGTCTATACCAAATGCACTCTAACAAGCAAAACGCTATTCCAGGTGTTGAAGCAGGAGATATCGCAGCAGGTGTAGGTTTCAAAGATTTACGTACAGGTGATACTATTTACGAACAAGGTCACCCAATCGTATTAGAGTCTATGGTATTCCCTGACCCGGTAATCGGTGTTGCAGTAGAGCCAAACTCTCAAAAAGACATGGACAAGTTAGGTATGGCTTTAGCTAAATTAGCTGAGGAGGACCCAACTTTCACTGTTAAATACGATGAAGATACAAACCAAACCGTAATTAGTGGTATGGGTGAGTTACACTTGGAAATCATCTTAGACCGTCTCAAGCGTGAGTTCGGTGTAGAATGTACTCAAGGTGCACCTCAAGTATCTTACAAAGAAGCATTGAATGAAATGGTATCTCACCGTGAGCGTTTGAAAAAGCAATCAGGTGGTTCTGGTTTATTCGCAGATATGTCATTCGAATTAGGTCCTGCCGACCAAGAATTCTTAGACAGCGAAGACTTTAAGAATGGTAAAGAATCGTTACAATTTGAGTGGAGTATCGTAGGTGGTTCTATTGATAAAAACTATCAAAAACCAATCCGTGACGGTTTCACATCAATGATGAAGAACGGTATTTTAGCAGGTTACAACATCGAGAGCATGAAAGTCCGCGTTTTTGACGGGGGTATGCACGCGGTGGATAGTAAGCCAATCGCCTTCGAATTGTGTGCAAAAGAGGGCTTTAGAGCCGCTGCACCACGTTGTAAGCCACAATTAATGGAGCCTATCATGAAATTGGAGATTGTTACTCCAGAAGAATATACAGGTTCTGTAATCGGTGACTTAAACCGTCGTCGTGGATTGCCGAAAGGACAAGAGCCACGTTCAGGTGGAGCTGTTCAAATCTCTGCTGATGTACCATTAGCAGAAATGTTCGGTTATGTAACTGACTTGCGTACTATTACTTCAGGTCGTGCTAACTCTTCTATGGAGTTCAGTCACTATGCACCTGCACCAAACGGTGTTGCGAAAGCAGTAATTGAGGCAGCAAGTAGTGGATCATAAGACTTAGTCTTTCCGCTTTAGGATAAAATAAAATCCCGGCAAATACTTTATGTGTTTGTCGGGATTTTTTTGTTTAGATTTCTATAGCTTCTTAGTAACGCGAAAAAAATAGATTTAGAATCTGAACAGGATTTTTTGTTTTCACTTATCCGTCCTCAAGCGGTTCACTATGTTAAAATGATTTGCTAAATCATTTTTGCTACGCACCACTTCGTTCATACTTTGAAAATCTTTATTTAGCTAGGCTTCCGATGCTCGGAACGCGGTATACGCGGTTTTCAAAACTTGTCCCGACGCTTTGCTCGGGAGCCCAAACTGAGAACAAAATCTCTCCACTCAGATTCCGAATCTATTTATCTCATGTTACTTATTGAAAGTAGGAGGTATTTACTTTGTCTTAAGAACAACAGAACAAAGCTAATTGCACTTATATATTCTGTAAAATGAAAAATAACCTATTTTTTTCTTTATTTTTGATTTTAAATCACTTCAAAATTATCAACATGAAAAAAATATTTACATTTTTAGTATTATTTCTTGTTCTATCATTTAACGCACAAGCTCAAATGACAGACGGTAGTATTGCTCCAGACTTTACTGCTACAGACATTAATGGTATCGAGTACAATCTTTATGATTTATTAAATGAAGAGAAGACTGTTATTCTTGATATTTCGGCAACTTGGTGTCCACCATGTTGGTCTTATCATAATAATGGAGTTCTCGAAGATATCTGGGAACAGTATGGACCAGAAGGAACTAATGAAGTATTTATCTTCTTTATAGAAGGTGATGCATCAACATCTATAGATGACCTATACGGTACAGGAGGGAACACATTAGGAAACTGGGTAGCAGAAACACCTTATCCAATTATTAATAGTTCTCAGATTGCATCTTCTTACCAAATAAACTACTTTCCAACTCTTTATTCAATTTGCCCCGATAGAACAGTTGTTGAAATTGGACAAGCTTCTGTTGGAGGACACATGGCAGCAGCTAACAGTTGCTTACAACCTACAGGATTGAATAATGTAGGTATTGAATTAGTTAACCTTCCTTCTGGTTTTTGCCCTGGTGAAACAACACTTGCTCCAATAGTGAAAATTGCTAATGGCGGTTATGATAACTTAAGTTCTGCGGAAGTTACTTACAGTATTAATGATTCTGCACCTCAAACTTATACTTTTTCAGGTGATTTAGCAACTTTTGCAAAATCTACAGTTACTCTTGACCCAATTACCTTTATGGCTGGGGAAACGAATACCGTCGAAGTTTCTATCTCTATGCCGAATGGTATGGCAGATGATGAGTTAAGTGATAATAGTACGACAGTTGTACGTCAAACACCTAGTGCGACAAATAACTTGACAGTTACCTTAAACACAGACTGTTGGGGAGAACAAGTTATTTATCAAATCAAAGACCTTGACGGAAGTATTCAGGTACAAGGAGGTGGTTATGCGTCCGAAACAGAATATGTCGAGACAATAAGCTTAGCTGAAAACACTTGCTACGAAGTCGTTTTGAGAGACTTTAATGGTGACGGAATGAATGGCTCTCAATACGAAGATTGTGATGTTGACGGGACTTTCGTTATTACAGATGATTTGGGTAACGTCGCTTTTAGCTATGATGGTTCTACTGAATACAGTCAACTAAAATCTTTGTTTATAACATCTCAATCGACTGCTGTTAGTGACTTAGATAATGTTTCAAACATTTCTATATCTCCGAATCCTGCATCTGACATAGTAAACGTTTCTTTATCTTTAGCAACAGCTATTTCTATGGACGTTACCGTTTATAATGTTATAGGACAAAAAATGGAAATTCTTAACCAAGATTTTTCTGCTGGACTTAATCAATTTAGTCTTGATGTTTCTAATTATACTAATGGCGTTTATTTTGTAAACCTTAGTAGTACTGAAGGCGTAGAGACAGTTAAGTTTGTAGTTGAAAAGTAAGTATTTTTCTTACTTATTATTCTTGTGAAAAAGTGCTTCCTCTTGTTTAGTGGAAGCACTTTTTTTGGTTTGTTTGTGAAGAGTATTGATATCTTTCTTGAAAAGAAAAATCTTTTGCTTCAAATCTTAAAACAAATTTAAAATAAAATCAAATAACGCTTTGATATTCCAAACGTATAGTATACCTTTGCGCTCCGAAAGAAAAAACTAAGTTTTAATTTCATAACAATTATAGGTATGAATCAAAAAATCCGCATCAAGCTTCGCAGCTACGACCACAACTTGGTCGATAAGTCTACGGAGAAGATTGTGAAGACAGTACGGAACAGCGGGGCAGTAGTAACTGGTCCGATTCCTCTGCCGACGAAAAAGGAGATTTTTACAGTCTTGCGTTCACCGCACGTCAATAAAAAGTCTCGCGAGCAATTTCAATTGCGTACGCACAAACGCTTGATTGAAATTTACACACCGACTCAAAAGACGGTTGATGCGCTTTCTAAGTTAGAATTGCCTTCAGGTGTAGATATCCAAGTGAAGTTGACATAATAAAAGGTGGCAGTTTTCTGAAGCTAAGATAGAGTTCTTAAAATCAGAAATTAAAATTGACATCTCATTTATATTGAATAACGAAGAATGAATGCCCGTTTGTGGGTTGCCTTCTCAGGAAAGATTCCGCTGTTCGTTGTTTAGGGTAAACGATAATCCTTTATCGTTTCATGCAAGACCGTTACGTATTGCATATTCCTTAAGCACGCTCATCATATTCTTTTCCACACGAAGCGTGTATCTCACATTTATTATAAGAACGGGTTATTTTGACAAAAAAGGGTTGCACCTCGTTTTTCAAATAGGATTTGCAGAAGCAGAAATATTTATATTTCATACTTTATATTTCATATTTAAAAACATTGTCGAAACATTTTTCTTAAAAAGATTTTATCGTGAACGGTATAATCGGAAAGAAAATCGGAATGACCTCCATTTTCGACGCGCAAGGACGTAATGTTGCTTGTACAGTCGTTGAAGCAGGTCCCTGCGTTGTCACGCAAGTAAAGACTGATGATACAGATGGCTATTCAGCTATCCAAGTCGGTTTTAGTGAAGCCAAAGAAAAGAACACATCTAACCAAATGTTAGGTCACTTCGCAGTAGCGAAGACGACACCTAAACGTAAGGTAGTTGAGTTCCGTGATTTTGACGCACTTGACAAATCTCTAGGAGACATCATCACGGTTGATGAGATATTCGCAGAAGGAGATATGTGTGCTGCAGTCGGAGTTACGAAAGGTAAAGGCTTTCAAGGGGTAGTAAAACGCCACAATTTTCGTGGTGTAAATGATGCTACTCACGGTCAGCACAACCGTCAACGTGCACCGGGTTCTATCGGTGCCGCTTCTTATCCAGCCAAAGTATTCAAAGGAATGCGCATGGCAGGACGTATGGGCGGAACGCGCGTCAAGGTCAAAGGTTTAGAAGTATTGAAGGTATATCCTGAAAAGAACCTAATCTTGGTCAAAGGTGCAATTCCTGGTCATAAAGGAGCATTCGTAATTCTTGAAAAGTAATCAGTGTCGGAAAAATTCGTTTTTTTCTACACATTAAATCTCTGATAATATGAAACTTGAAGTATTCAATATTCAGGGCGAAAAGACAGGCAAATCAGTAGATTTGCCGGATGATATTTTCGGCATTGAGCCAAACGAGCACGCAGTGTGGTTGGCAGTAAAAGCGCACTTGGCGAACAAACGTCAAGGAACGCACAAAGCTAAAGAACGTGGCGAAATCGCTGGTTCTACGCGTAAGATTAAACGCCAAAAGGGTACGGGTACAGCTCGTGCGGGTAGTATTAAATCTCCTATTTTCCGTGGTGGTGGTCGTGTATTCGGTCCTCGTCCTCGTAGTTACAACCAAAAGTTGAACAAGAAAGTAGCGCGTTTAGCTCGTAAATCAGCTTTCTCATCTAAGTTAGCAGCAGGTCAGGTGGTAGTCGTGGAAGATTTTTCTTTCGATGCACCAAAGACTAAGCAATTGGGTGGTATCATTAGCGCATTAAATACAGGTACTAAGAAATCAGTACTAGTAACTGGCGGTTATGATAAGGAAATCATGTTGTCTGGTCGCAATTTAGCGACATCGAAAGTAACTTACGCATCTGACTTACACACTTACGCAGTGATGAATTCAGGTACGCTTATCCTTTCTGAAAGCAGCATCGAGCAAATCAAAGAAACTTTTGCATAGTTGATTGTCTATTATAGGCACTTAACATGAAAAATAAATAAAAATGGCAAAGCAAATTTTAGTTAAGCCGTTGGTAACTGAAAAAACCGACATCCTTACGGAAAAATTGTCTCAGTACGTATTCGTAGTGAACAAGAAAGCCAACAAAATCGAAATTGGTAAGGCTATCAGTAAGATGTATGGAGTTAAAGTAAGTCGTGTGAACACGATGATTATGCCAGCGAAAGCGAAATCTCGCTCTACGCGTAGTGGTATTCTCAAAGGTTCAGTTAGCGGTTACAAAAAAGCTATCATTACCTTAGCAGACGGCGAAGAAATTGATTTCTTCGGCGAGCAGTAAGAAACTTTCGTTTCCTACAAAAAAGTTAAGACAGGAAAAAAGGGATTAATCCTTTTGGAACTGTCCAACAATAATTTAACCGAAGACTGCGGAACTTAGTTCCATAAAGTATAGTCTCTGGGCCAAAATCTTCTAAAGATGCCGGTAAGAAAATTTAATCCAGTTACTCCTGGTACACGTACGCGCGTTGCGAATACGTTTGCAGAAGTAACTACGGATAAGCCTGAAAAGAGCTTGTTGAGAAAAATCAGCAGCTCAGGTGGGCGTAACCACGACGGTAAGATGACACGTCGTAACATTGGTGGCGGACACAAGCGTCGCTACCGTGTAATTGATTTTAAACGCGACAAAGAGGGAATTCCTGCAACGGTGAAAACCATTGAGTATGACCCAAACCGTACAGCATACATCGCTTTATTAGCGTATGCCGATGGTGAGAAGCGTTATATCATTGCACCAAACGGAATTACTGTCGGTCAAAAAATCGTCAGTGGTAAAGGAGCAGAACCAGTATCTGGTAACTGTCTTTATTTATCAGAAGTTCCTTTAGGTTCTCAAATTCACGCAATCGAATTGACACCAGGACGTGGTGCACAATTAGCGCGTAGTGCAGGTACTTATGGTACTTTAATGGGACGTGAAGGAAGATATGCAGCTGTAAAGTTGCCTTCTGGTGAAGTTCGTCGTGTATTGTTGACTTGTCGTGCAGTAATGGGAACTACATCTAATCCTGATCATGGATTACAAGTAGTTGGTAAAGCTGGTCGTAGTCGTTGGTTAGGTAAGCGTCCTCGCGTTCGTGGTGTAGCCATGAACCCTGTCGATCACCCAATGGGTGGTGGTGAAGGTAGAGCGTCTGGTGGTCACCCGCGTTCACGCACGGGTATCATGGCGAAAGGTCAAAAGACTCGTAACGTCAAGAAGCACTCTACGCAGCTTATCATTACGAAGCGTAAAACGAAATCTCGTAAATAATCTTTTTGACAGGAAGGTATTCCATGTTTTCTTAATATGGAATATCTTTTCTTCAAAAGGTAAATCAATATATTATGGCTCGTTCAGTTAAAAAAGGACCATACATTTTCCACAAGTTGTTCGACAAAGTGGAAAAGGCACAAGCAAGCAAGAAAAAGTCAGTTATTAAGACTTGGTCGCGTGCTTCTATGATTTTCCCGGGTATGGTAGGATTAACAATTGCTGTACACAACGGCAAGACTTTTATCCCTGTATTCGTAACAGAAAACATGGTAGGTCACAAATTGGGAGAATTTTCTCCTACTCGCACCTACAAAGGTCACGCGGGTAATCGTAAGAAATAATTGAGAAACAGTTGCCAAACACTTCCCACGGGAAGTAGGCTACTTTCAAATCAATAATAATGGAAGCAGTAGCAAAACTGAAAAGTGTCCCAATGTCAACTCGCAAGATGAAGTTGGTAGTGGATTTAATTCGCGGCAAAGAAGTTGAGGATGCATTAGATATTTTGCGTTTCACCAATAAGGAAGCTTCATTGTGGATAGAGAAAGGTCTCTTGTCTGCAGTAGCAAATTGGGAACACAAATTAGAAGGTCGCGAAAGTGCAGATGATTATGATTTATATATCAAAACCATCTTCTCTGGTCAAGGCGCTCAAATGAAGCGTTTTCGTCCTGCGCCGCATGGTCGTGCGCACCGTATTCGCAAGCACTCTTGCCACGTAACTATCGTAGTGGAAAACCGCGCAGAGTTACCAGCAGAGTATTCGGAAGAAGCTCAAGAAGCTGAAGCCTAACTAAAAGATTAATCTAACGTGGGAACTTAATTTAGTTGATAGCAACGTTTGCTAGAAAATAAACTAAAGTTTTCCAAACAGAATTTAATATGGGTCAAAAGACAAATCCAATCGGTAATCGTCTCGGCTACGTACGTGGTTGGGAATCCAACTGGTTCGGTGGAAATAACTTTGGAGACAAAGTTGTTGAAGACGAGAAAATCCGTAAATACATCAAGGCACGTATCCACAAAGGAGGTATCTCTCGCGTGGCAATTGAGCGTACTTTGAAACGTGTAACGGTAACAATTCATACTTCTCGTCCTGGTATTATTATCGGGAAAGGAGGTTCAGAAGTTGACCGCGTTCGTGAAGAGTTGCGTAAACTTACAAGCAAAGAT
This sequence comes from uncultured Saprospiraceae bacterium, assembly GCA_937923465.1. Classification (GTDB taxonomy): domain Bacteria; phylum Bacteroidota; class Bacteroidia; order Chitinophagales; family Saprospiraceae; genus JAHDCG01. The sequence continues at coordinate 26,311 of CALDUB010000394.1, read as the reverse complement.
GTTCAAATTAACATCATCGAAATCCGTAAGCCAGAAATGGATGCGAATATCGTAGCTGAGAGTATCGCAAAACAAATGGAGGCGCGTATTAACTACCGTCGTGCTACTAAAATGGCTATTCAATCAACTATGCGTGCAGGTGCCGAAGGTATCAAAGTACGTATCTCAGGTCGTTTGAATGGTGCAGAGATGGCACGTTCTGAAGAACACAAGGATGGACGTATTCCATTACACACATTCCGCGCAGATATTGACTATGCATTGGCAGAAGCTTTGACCGTTTACGGTATCATTGGTGTCAAAGTATGGATTTGTAAAGGTGAAGTATTAGGAAAGCGTGACTTATTCGCTCCAGTCGATGAAGGCAAAGGAGGTGGTAAAGGTGGACGTGACCGTAGAGGTGGTGGACGCGGAGGTGATCGTCGCGGTGGACGCGGAGGCGACCGTCGCGGTGGTGGTGGAAGAAAGTAATTTTCTTTTACTTACTCTAAACCGTTTCCCATTTTTTTCATCCCGAGGTGAAGAAATGGATAGGCAAATTACAGTTTCAGTCTTCTTTTTAAGACAGCATCGGTCACTTTTAGTGGCATGACGCAGCAAGTATTTGATTTTAGTCAAATCATTCTTGAAAAGAAAGAGAATCAAACATATTTTATTTATAAATTATGCCCTGAAATTGTAAGTATTTGCCGTCTGCAGCAAATAAAGTTCCGCAGCCGGCTATTGACCCGGTTTGCTGCAAAACTTTCTCTTGCTAGGAGTGTAATATTTGGGTAAAAACCCTTACCTTTGCGCCCCGTTAGCGTCGGGAATGTGATAAGATGTGTGTTGATTACACATTGCATAAAATGACAAATGAGTTGAAGTACATATTTAAAAGTTTCGACTGACGAAATCTCTGTACTCTACTATTAAATTTTTGGAAAATGTTACAGCCAAAAAGAACAAAATATCGTAAGCAACAGAAAGGCCGTAATAAAGGTCTAGCCCATAGAGGTAGTACAGTTGACTTCGGTACATTCGGTTTGAAAGCGTTGACAAGAGGACGTGTTACTAACCGTCAAATTGAGTCAGCGCGTATCGCGATGACTCGTCGAATGAAACGTGAGGGTAAAGTATGGATTAGAATTTTTCCAGACAAGCCGATTACGTCTAAGCCAGCAGAGGTACGTATGGGTAAGGGTAAGGGAGCTTTGGACCACTATGTGGCACAAGTTAAGCCCGGACGCATTATGTTCGAGATTGACGGTGTGACAGAAGAGACGGCGAGAGAAGCACTCCGTTTGGCAGCTCAAAAGTTGCCTTTACTTACTAAAGTATCTGTTCGCCCAGATATGGCATAAAATAAAACATGGTGGGTTTCATAGCTCATCAAGTAAATAAATAAGCAATGGCATCTAATAAGTTTACAGAGCTACAAAGTTTTTCTGACGCTGATTTGCAAAAGGAAGTTTCTAACATCCAAGAGCAATACACAAAGATGAACTTTGAGCACGCGACACGCGGCTTGGAAAAGCCTTTAGAATTACGTGAAGTACGCCGCGACATCGCGCGTATCAAGACGGAAGTTCGCCGTCGTGAATTGGCTGCAATGTCAGCAGAACAATTAGCGGGACGCAGCAAATTGCGCGAACGTCGCCGTCGTAATTAATAAGCTTTCAAAATCAGTACAATGACAGAGGAAAGAAATCTTCGGAAAACAAGAGTTGGTGTTGTGGTCAGCAACAAAATGGATAAAACCATTACTGTCGATGTTGAGCGTAAGTTACGCCACCCATTTTACAGTAAGTTCATCAAGAAAAACAAGAAATTTGTTGCTCACGATGAAACAAATGACTGCAATGAAGGTGATACAGTACGTATCACAGAAACACGTCCGCTTAGCAAGCGCAAACGCTGGCGTGTTGTTGAGATTTTAGAGCGCGCTAAGTAAGCCGTCAAAATCTTCGACTCGAATCGAAATTTATTTTTCGATTATCAAAAAAAATATATTTCGCGATATTCTAAATGAGATTATTAGATGTTAGATATTAGACGTTAGATTATTTTAATCTAACGTCTAAAGTCTAGACTCTAAGTATCTTAAAAAGAATTCTAATATTCAACAGCGATGATACAACAAGAATCAAGATTAAAAGTAGCTGACAACAGTGGTGCAAAGGAAGTTCTTTGTATTCGTGTCCTCGGTGGTTCAAAGCGCCGCTATGCAGGTGTTGGTGACCAAATCGTGGTGACGGTAAAAGATGCCTCTCCTGGTGGTCAAGTGAAAAAAGGTACTGTCAGCCGCGCTGTCGTAGTACGTACTCGTAAAGAAATCCGTCGTAAAGATGGTTCTTATATCCGTTTTGACGACAATGCAGTAGTCTTGTTGAATGCAGCGGAAGAACCACGTGGTACTCGTATCTTCGGCCCTGTGGCTCGTGAGTTGCGTGAGAAAGACTACATGCGTATTGTTTCTTTAGCACCAGAGGTATTATAAGAAAGATTTTAGAGTAGACCTTAGACATTAGATATTATTTTATAAATCTAAAATCTAAAGTCTTATAAAAATTAGATTATGTCTAAGAAAGTTCAGCAACAAAAGCGTTTTGCGCCAAAGTTGAAAATCAAAAAAGGCGACAAAGTAGTTGTTATTGCAGGTGCAGACAAAGGCTCAGAAGGTGAGGTGTTGGAAGTATTTCCAGCAAAAAACCGTGCAATTGTTGAAGCTGTAAATATTGTGAAAAAGCACTCAAAACCAACTGGTGACAATCCAGGGGGTATCAATGAGATTCCTGCTCCTATTCACATCAGTAACTTGAAATTGGTTGACCCAAAGACAGGTGAAGCAACTCGCGTCGGACGCCGTACAGAAGACGGAAAAATCGTTCGTTACGCTAAGTCTAGTGGCGATACTATTCGCTAAAAGGAAGTTTATTTCCTGAAATTAAATAATTCGCAGAGAAATTGGACAAACCAATTTTTCCAACCGAAAAAGTAATCAAAAATGGGCTATAAAGCACGTCTTGAGACAAAGTATATGGAAACAGTAGTTCCTGCATTGCAAGAGCAATTCAACTACTCGTCTTCTATGGAAGTTCCTCGTTTGTTAAAAATTTGCATCAATCAAGGTGTAGGTATGGCAACGCAGGATAAGAAACTAGTAGAAAACGCATTGAGTGAAATGTCGTTAATTACTGGACAAAAAGCAGTTCCTACCAAAGCAAAGACATCTATCTCGAACTTTAAGTTACGTGAAGATATGACTATTGGTGCACGCGTTACATTACGTCGCGAGCGTATGTGGGAATTCATGGACCGTTTGGTATCTGTTGCACTTCCACGTGTACGTGATTTCCGCGGTGTAAATGATAAAAGCTTTGACGGGCGTGGTAACTACTCTATGGGGGTTACTGAGCAAATCATGTTCCCTGAGATTAACATTGAAAAGGTGAGCAAGATTACGGGAATGGATATTACTTTTGTTACTTCAGCAAGAACTGATGCGGAATCATTGGCATTGTTGAAAGCACTAGGTATGCCTTTCAAAAATCAACGATAAAAAAATAGTTGACCGTTAACTGTTGCCAGTTAACGGTTGCTTTATATAAATAGTTGAAATTAGTTAGCAGGTATTTCCAGCTAACAAATTCCGACTAACAACTAAATATCACTACCATGGCAAGGAAATCAGTTGTTGCAAGAGAACGCAAACGCGAGAGAATGGTGGCTAAGTACGCAGAATTGCGCAAAGAGCTTAAGGAAAAAGGTGATTACGATGCATTAGATAAATTGCCTCGTAACGCAAGTCCAGTTCGTTTACACAATCGTTGTAAATTAACAGGACGTCCTAAAGGTTATATGCGTCGTTTTGGTCTTTGTCGCGTTAAGTTTCGCGAAATGGCGTTAAACGGGAAAATCCCGGGTGTAACTAAAGCAAGTTGGTAACCAAAAGACACTACAGAAGTGGATTTACAGTTATTAACTTGTAAATTACTTTTTAGTGGGAGTATTTTTCTGCAAAATATTCCCTGGGTTATCGGTTTCAAATGATGTATAGAATGAATTTTCAGACTTCTAAGTTTATACATCATTAAAACAAATGTCTGAACCTTAAATTTTTAAAATGAACGTAACTGATCCAATAGCGGACTTTCTTACCCGCATCAGAAACGCACAACTCGCGGGTCACCGTATAGTTGAAATTCCTTCTTCTAAAATGAAGAAAGCGTTAACGGCAATTTTGTATGAACAAGGTTATATCTTGAAGTACAAATTTGAAGATGACCAAGGAATTCAAGGCACAATCAAAATCGCTCTCAAATACGACCAGCAAACTAAGAAACCTGTGATTCGCACACTAAAGCGCGTTTCATCTCCAGGTTTACGTGAGTACCGCAGCAAAGCGGATTTACCACGTGTATTGAATGGTTTGGGTATTGCGATTATTTCTACTTCCAAAGGAGTTATGACGGACAAACACGCTCGCAAGAACAATGTCGGCGGCGAAGTCCTTTGCTACATTTCGTAGATACTGAATTTCTTAACGGAAAGTTCAGTCTTTCCCACAGTTTTTCAGACTCTTAATTTTTTCATTTTTAAAAAGACAACGTCATGTCAAGAATTGGTAAAGCACCGATTGGTATTCCACAAGGCGTGAGTATCGACGTTAGCAAAGGAAACTTAGTCACAGTTAAAGGTCCCAAAGGACAATTGACACAACAAATTGATGCCGATTTAGGTGTTGAGATGGAAGACGGAGTTCTTACAGTTACGCGTCCTACTGACCAAAAGCGTCACCGCGCAATGCACGGTTTGTACCGCTCACTTATCTTCAATATGGTAGAAGGTGTTAACACTGGCTACACAAAGACTTTGGAGTTAGTAGGTGTCGGTTATCGTGCATCAAACACTGGGCAACTATTAGAGTTAACTTTAGGTTACTCTCACCCGATTATGTTCTCTATTCCTGATGAAGTGAAGTTAGAGACTAAATCAGAAAAGGGTAAAAACCCAATGGTAATATTGTCGTCACACGACAAACAACTTATCGGTCAAGTTGCAGCGAGAATTCGCGCACTTCGTAAACCAGAGCCTTACAAAGGTAAAGGTGTACGTTTCCTCGGAGAGGAAGTTCGCCGTAAAGCAGGTAAAACTGCTGGTAAGTAATAGGAATTTGTTCCTGAATTTTCTAAAGGAAAATTCAATTAAAATAGCTGTTCTGGGTTGGAGAGTATTTTCTTCATTCACTGGAACTTTAAATAATCAAGAACAATGATTAAGCCTTTTGATAAAGAAGGACGCAGAAGACGGATTCGTTACCGTATCCGTAGAAAAATCAGCGGAACTTCAACGCAGCCACGTCTTTGCGTTTATCGTACTAATAAAGAAATTTACGCTCAATTGATTGATGACAACGCAGGTCACACTGTCGCAGCTGCATCTTCTCGCGAAGAAGCTTGTGATACAAGCGGACCTAAGGTTGCCCAAGCAAAAGCTGTTGGTAAATTGATTGCAGAGAAAGCAAGTGCAGCAGGTATCAGCAAAGTAACATTTGACCGTGCAGGTTATTTGTACCACGGTCGTGTAAAAGCATTAGCTGAAGGCGCACGTGAGGGAGGACTTCAATTTTAATAAAAATTCGCGTTTCTTTTTGAGTTTTGCTTTTTATAAAGCTTATCAAAAAGAACCGTCAATCGAAATTCGATATGGCAAAGCAAGATAATAACAAAAAAGTTAAGCCGACTGAAACGGATTTGCAAGATAAGTTGGTTGCCTTAAACCGCGTTGCAAAGGTTACCAAAGGTGGTCGTACATTCTCTTTCGCTGCAATTGTAGTTGTTGGTGATGGTAAAGGTACAGTTGGTTACGGTTTGGGTAAAGCACGTGATGTACAGCAAAGTATTGCTAAGGCAGTAGATGATGCTAAGAAAAACCTCATCAAAGTGCCAATTCACAAAGGTACTATTCCTCACGCTCAGCGTGGACGTTACGGTGCAGGTAGAATATTCATCAAGCCAGCATCTGAGGGTACAGGAGTAATCGCAGGTGGTGCAATGCGTTCTGTTTTAGAAATCGCAGGTGTACACAATGTATTAGCAAAATCAATCGGTTCTTCTAACCCACACAACGTGGTGAAGGCTACAATCGATGCATTAGCTAAATTGCGTAGCCCAATGGATATTGCACGTACTCGTGGTATCAAAATGGACCAAGTATTTAACGGATAAAAAATAGACGTTAGATTTTAGACGTTAGATTTTAGACAATTGAGTCTTAGAATTACTAAGTTTTAAGACTCGATATCTAATATCTAACATCTAGTATCTAAAGTCCAAAACCATATATCATGGCAAAGATTCGCATCAAACAAGTAAGAAGCGTAATTGGTCGTCCGGAAAGACAAAAGCGGACTATCAAGGCTTTAGGCTTGCGTAAAATGAACCAAGTAGTAGAAGTAGAGGGAACACCTCAAATCCTCGGCATGATTGCTAAGGTCTCTCACTTGGTTGTAGAATTATAGACTAAAAGGTACTATAATTTAGAAAATGGTAAAACTATTATCATTTTCATTAAGTTTAGATAAAGATATCAGTTCTTAGTTTTCGATTTTTAGATGTAATGATAATTTTTTTATCATCTAAAATTTAAAATTGAGATTTGACTAAATAATAAGACAATGGAATTACATAATCTTAAACCAGCGTCAGGAGCAACTGGCAGAAGCAAGCGTATAGCTCGTGGACAAGGTTCTGGGCACGGTGGTACTTCTACACGTGGTCACAAAGGAGCGAAATCTCGTAGTGGTTGGAGTAGAAAGCGTAACTTTGAAGGTGGTCAAATGCCTTTACAGATGCGTTTACCGAAACGTGGTTTTAATAGCCCGAATCGTGTTGAATACAAAGGTATCAACTTGGTTCGTTTGGAAGAAATTGCAACTAAATACGGCGTAGATACTATCGACGCAGATATGTTGTACAAAAACGGCATCACTAAGAAGACTGATAAAGTTAAAATCTTGGGTGGTGGTGAATTGACTAAAAAATTGACTGTCAGCGCGAACGCTGCTTCTGCATCTGCAAAGGCTGCTATCGAATCAAGCGGTGGTAGTTTAACAATTGTTTAGTCTTTCGGCAAAAAAAGACTGAGAATTATTTTTAGGAATGATTCGCCCTGAAAGCCTTTATCTAATTATAGTTAAAGGCTTTTGGGTTGTTAAAGTCTTTTGCATATAACCGAGAAATGTTGGAGAAAATTAAACTATTGGCAAAGTTTTAGCGTACTATGCTAATAATATTTAATATGTTTGTTCTCCAATTGAGTACGTTAGCGAAAGTGTATTTTTTAATACACTCTCCAATTTCTGCTTTTTTAGGAAAGCAACTATAGAGAGAATATCATACACTTTTAAAACGCTCCCATTTTAAAGGTTAAAGAGAAGAAAGGCAATACGATTAATACGGACTTGCTAAGTTACCACAGAGGTTACTGATTTTGCTCGAAAACCGAACATTTTTAATAAATAGAGATGAAAAGATTTATTACCACTATCCAAAATATCTGGAAGATAAAGGAATTGCGTGAGCGCATCCTTTTTACGATTGGTATTCTTGCTGTATATCGCTTAGCTTCTTACGTCACTCTTCCTGGAGTTGACCCTGATGCTGTTGCCGCTGCCAGTGCAGCAAGCGCAGGAGACGCACAAAACTTATTTGATTTCATTAACTTGTTTACAGGTGGTGCATTTAGTTTGGCTTCTGTTATGGCTTTAGGTATTATGCCTTACATTACGGCATCGATTATCGTGCAGTTGTTAGGTTTCGCAGTACCTTATTTCCAACGTCTTCAACAGAAGGAAGGGGAGTCAGGACGTAAAAAAATTGGTCAAATCACACGCCTTTTAACATTGGCGATTACCTTAGTACAAGGTGGTGGATATTTGACTTATGTAAAATCACAAGGATATATTGCTGAAGGAATGCCTGAAGCTGTATTTTGGATTTCTAACATTGTTATCCTATCTGCAGGTACTATCTTTGCTATGTGGTTAGGTGAAAAAATTACAGATAGAGGTATCGGAAACGGTATTTCTCTATTAATCACAGTAGGTATCGTAGCTTCTTTACCTCAAGCATTAGCTGCTGAGTTAGGTTTGAAAGCTGGTGCTTTATTCACTTTCATTCTTGAGTTGGTCGTTTTCTTCTTCATCGTAATGGTGACAGTTGCTATCGTACAAGCAGTACGTAAGATACCAATCCAGTTTGCTAAGCGAAGCGTTGGACGTGGAGCAGCGGCATTGCCAATGGCAGGTGCACGTGATTACATTCCATTAAAAGTTAACGCTGCGGGTGTAATGCCTATCATCTTTGCTCAAGCATTGATGTTTTTGCCAGCGACAATTGGTGGTACTTTGGCTTCAGGAAATGGTGGTACGCCTCCAGACTGGGTTTTAGCATTAAGCAACCCTTTCTCTTTGCCTTCGTCAATCCTAGCATTCCTATTGGTTGTTATCTTTACTTATGTCTACACGGCATTATTGGTAAATCCAACACAGTATGCAGATTACTTGAAACGTCAGAATGCATTTATTCCAGGTATCAAGCCAGGTAAACCAACTGCTGATTTCATTGATTCAGTAACAACGCGTATTACCTTGCCAGGTTCTATCTTCTTAGGTCTGATTGCTATCCTTCCTGCTTTCGCAAGCATGGCTGGAATTAATCAATCTTTCGCATTATTCTTCGGTGGTACTTCATTACTTATCATCGTAGCAGTAATCCTAGATACTTTAGACCAAGTAGAAAGTCACTTATTGATGCGTCGTTATGACGGATTAGTAAAAGACGGACGTATCCAAGGTCGTAGCCGTATGCAAGGTATTGGCGCTCCTATGTAGGATTAAAAAATACTGGTTCTGATTATTGCTATCAAAACCTTCTTGATGCGATTATTAAAATCGTATCTTTGCAGCGGAGAATGAATTGTTTCATTCTCCGCTGTTGTTTTATATCAACGGCTCAGCCGTTACAATCTAAGAAAGAGATTTAATGAAGACAGATAAGAGTAAAGTCATTTACTACAAAACAGACGAAGAAATTGAATTGCTACGTGAAAATGGGGCATTGGTAAGCAAAGTCTTGGCACATTGCGCTAGTCGCCTACGTCCAGGGATGACAGGTTTGGAGCTTAATAAAGAAGCAGAAGAATTAATCCGTGATAATGGAGCCGTTCCTGGTTTTTTAGGAATGTATGACTACCCATACACTATTCAGGTTTCCTTAAACTCAGCAGTAGTACACGGAATGCCTACCGATAAGCCATTTGAAGACGGTGATATTATTTCAGTAGATTGTGGTACGTTAAAGCATGGTTATTACGGTGACAGTGCACATACTTTCGCTTTAGGAAATGTATCTAAGGCAGGTATGAAATTACTAGAAGTGACTAAGACTTCTTTACAAATGGGGGTAGATGCTTTTAAAGTAGGACGCAGGATAGGAGATGTTAGCCATTTAATTCAAAGCTATGTAGAACGTCAACATCGGATGAGTTGTGTCCGTGAATTAGTCGGACATGGCTTAGGGCGTAGTTTACATGAAGCACCTGAAGTCCCCAATTTTGGTAAAAAGGGAAAAGGACCTAAAATACAAGAGGGTTTAGTTGTCGCAATTGAACCAATGGTGAACCTTGGGAGAAAAGAAGTTTATCAAGCAGAAGACGGTTGGACTATTCTAACTAAAGATAATAAGCCTTCGGCTCACTTTGAATATATGATAGCAGTGAGAGAAAGTGGAGCTGATATATTATCAGACCATTCTGTGGTTGAAGCGGCTATCAGCGCCAATCCAGAATTAAGGGAAGTGAATTTAATTGGAATTTACGCCTGATCTTTCTTCTTTATTTTATGAAAAAAGCCTCATTTCGAATATTTCGAAATGAGGCTTTTCTGTTTTTGTAACATCATTAATTCTTACGAACCATAGGAATTTTTTCCTCTCCTTCTCTCTCTGCCCTTTTAAAGGTTAGCACATCTAGTAACTTGTCATTTAAGACTAAATCAAGTTTGTATATACCAACTTTTAAATCTTTAACATCAATATTGATGTCATTCAATCCATTAGTTAATGCCAACTCTTGGCTATTCAGTAAATCTCCTTGCCAGTTTTTTAAATTGTATTGCAAGTTACCTTCGGTGTAGCTATCTAACTTAATACTAAATTCTTCGCTAGCAAAAGCATCTGAAAGACGAACTACATGTACTAAAGATGGTTCTTTATTCTCAAAAATAACAATATCGGAATAACTAATGACACCGTTAAAGTCTATTTCTCTAAGACGATAATACAGTCTATTTTCACTAGGGTAGATGTGTAAGAAGTTGTACTCCTTTAAATTTTCAGTAGTGCCTCCTCCTGTGACTGTTCCTATTTCTGAAAAATCAATACCATTGTCTGATTTTTCAATTATGAAACGCTCGTGGTCAATTTCAGCATGAGTACTCCACGTCAGCATAATACCGATTTGGAATTGAGCAGCCTGTACTACTTCATCATACTGACACTCAGCTTTAGCTGAATAAGTATTAATGAATAGTGCGCAAAGAAGGGTTATTGTAAAAATATAATGCTTTGTCATAAGTCAGTGTTTAAATTTTTTCTCGGATTAATCACTTGTTAGGATGTCTATCATCTCTAAAAGTGAAGTTTTATTGACTTCTTGTAACGATAGTGAAATGATAAGTCCAATATTTGATTTATTTCAGATGAAGGAGTCATTATTACATTGTTTTATTGATTAGGTAAAGAAGCTAAGCTTTAGGGGATGAAATCGGTGATTGATGTAGAACAGGGGAATAGAAATAGTAATTAATAAAAAAGGGAGAAATAATGTTATGTGCAATATAATAGAGAAAATCAGACCAAAACTCGATATTTAGGAAAAATATGTGACATTTAATTACTGAAATAAATAATTTTAATTTCACCTAAGTTTTTGTTTTTCAAATAGTTATATATCTGTAAATTAGTGTTGTGACTGGTTCTTGTAACATAAAATTTTAGAACAAATAAAGATACTTTCGTCAAAAAAAAGATAATTTTTTAGTTTTTCCCTGTGTATACAAGTTGTTAGTGTTACCTCTCTCTATACTTGTAATGAAAATCACTTATACGTGGTATAGTTCTTGCATTTTTAATTTGTTCACATGTAGACATGTACATGCTGCGAAGGGTTAAAATATTTTGATATAGGCTATAAGAGAGAAGCTAAGTACACTGTAGATAACCTTTTTATATACTAATCTTTCCTTTCCTTTCTTAATTTTTTCAAAGAGGAGAGTACTCCCTCGTGTGATAAACAAATACTTTAGAAATGTTAAGTAGTAATTCTTATTTAATTAAGCAAGGACTATTTCAGCATTTCACAGAATAAAAATAACACATGTTAAATCGTTTGAGAGTTTTCTGCATAATAGCAGTAACAGCTACCCTCTTAATTTTTCCAAGTGCGGTATTTGGAAACGATAAATATATATATGAAAAGAGTTTTTTTGAGCAAGCACTCGAAAAAATAGAAACTGTTATCAACTTAAAATTAGCAGCAAGTTTACCAGTGTCAGCGAGCATTGCTGTAGTCGCGAACTGTGAACCACCAGAAAATCCTAGTTTTGAAAATGGCGTCGTTGACTGGTCATTTGGAGCAAATGCAAGTATTACAACAGATGCTGCCGCAGGCACAAATGCAGCACGCATAGGAACCGCTGCTGGAACGATTTATTCTACTGTCTTAGATATCAATACAAACTCTGATTACACTTTAACTTTTCAAGCTAAAGCAAATACTTTATCGGCTAATGCTGAAGTAAGCTTGCGCTGGTTAGACTCTTCGGGGGCAGATGTTGGCATCAATACTGTCAATATTCCCAATACGGCTAATTACACAGAGTTTACAGTTTCTAGTACATCTCCTTCTAGTGCAACTGAGTTATTAATTTTTATAGAAAAACAGGCGAATGGATTTTTGTATATAGACGAATTCTGTCTAACTGAAATTCAACAAACTTCTACATATACAAGCACGGATGTTCCTTTAACAATTATAAGTACTGGAGCAACAACAATTACCTCAACTTTAGTTATTAATGAGCCTGGGCTTACTATCGAAGACCTAAATCTTGATTTGAATATCTCGCATACTTATGTAGGGGATTTAGATGTTACGCTGATTAGTCCTGCAGGAACAAGTGTACTACTGTATAATAATCACTGTGGAAATAATGACGACATTATTTTCATTGTAGATGATGAAGCTAGTTTGGTTAGCTGTCCACCCAATGACGGAGAGAACCACTCTGTTCTTACCTTAATGTCAGAATTTGATGGAGAAGAACTTAGCGGAACTTGGACATTACAGGTTTATGATTACTATGCGCAGGATGGTGGTTCACTAAACTCGTGGAGCTTAGAAGCAATAACCAGTAGTCTCAATATTTGTAATAATGGAATAGACGATGACGGAGATGGCTTAGTTGATGAGTACGACCCTAATTGTGATTGTGGAGAAGGGAGTACCTATACTATCGGCTCGGGTTCTGCTGTCTCTGTAGTATCGCAAATAGGTGTAAATAACCCTAATGAAGCCGACGGAAGTCCAGACGGAGTTGCTGCTGAATTATACGATACAGCAGATGAAATTATATTAGATTTAGGATTTACTTTAAAGGCAGGTCAGGCCTATTCTATCTATTGGCATAAAAAGACATCTTATGGTGCAGGAGCAAATGCAGATATGTTGGTAGCAGAGTCAATAAATCCAAGTACAGGTTTTGTTGATAATCCCGTGAATCCAAGTACAGGTGAGTTCAATACTTTCGTAAAAAGCACTTTGTCCGCAAATGTTGATGCGCGTTATATTAAGATAAAGACTTTAACAGGAGGAGGAGATGATTTAGTACTAGATGCGATTAGCTTTGATAACATAGTCCAATGTAGTCAAAGTGAAATTTGTGATAATGCAATTGATGATGATGGCGACGGAGATATTGATGAGGCGGACAGCGATTGTGATTGTAATTCTTGTTACCAACCCGTTGTACAGGAATATCACATACCATTTCCTGAAGACCAAGTATTTACGGCGTTAAGTACAATTTTTCCAGGAAACTCTAGTAACTCAAGTTGTAATTCGGGTACGCCAGTTCCGGGAGAACCCATTAATAGCTACGTATCTGTTTCTATTTTTGTAGATAACTCAATAATCTATTTTGACCATTGGGAAGACGATTTTGAAACTCAGGTTTCTAATCCTACTCAGTCTACCTCGCAAATATGGGGAGATGGAAACCCATTTAATGGAGCACCTCCAGGTATTTCTTCTGATATACTCTATGCAGGTACCGTTATTGTCTTAGATAATGCCATTGTCCCGAGTACACGACAAAGCGTTTTTGACTACGATGGTGGTGACCGCTTTGCTACTTCATTTCCTATTTCTGTAACGCGAAGTGCGTGGGCAGCAGGCTCTGAAACACTCTTTGCAGGTGCATTAGAGGTTTATCCTACCAGTGATTGGGGGACGGAGTATCGTTTTCCTGCGGGACAAAACGTAGATGCCTCTTTACAATATTTCGAATATGTAGGAGCTGTAATAATGGCACAAGCTGACGGTACTGTAATCAATATCGATAAAGATAACAACGGTTCATTTGAACAAACATTAACTTTAGCTAAAGGGCAAAGTCAACTGATAGACGGTGGTATCTTGAGAGGAGGAAGAGTAAATTCTTCTGAGCCTGTTCAGGTGAATATGATAACAGGTGATATTTGTGATAGTTACGAAAGTCGTTGGTTAACCATTCCTCCTATTACCAACTGGTCAAACGACTACATCAGTCCCGTTTATGGGAGTACTCAAAAATATTACATCTACAATCCTAATACGTCAGCGATGACGATAGATGTTGAGACGACGACAAATAGTAACTTCACAACTTTAAATGTTCCCGCAGGAGGAACTGCTAGCTTTATAGCAACCGAGTCTTCGGGTTATCGGGTACACAATAATGGAGGAGCTAATTTTTATGCATACGTCTTGCACGATGCATCTAATGCTAGTAGTTCGGAAAATTCTACATGGGATTGGGGGGCAGCTCTTTTACCTTTAAATAAACTCAGTCAACAGATTATTACAGGTTGGGCACCAGGGCAAGACCCCACAAAACCAGAAACAGAGAACGGTAGCCCTGTGTGGGTGACCGCAGCCTATCCTGCGTCTAGTAGTTCAACTGGACCTGTCACAATTTGTATAGACTATGATGGAAATGGACAAGGCGCATTTACGGATAGTTTTGGACGTCAATATGATGTCACCGAAACATTAGATGTATTAGAAGCATATCAAGCATTTGACCCCGATGGTGACCAAACGAGTATGTTAATCTATATCTGTAATTCTACTTCTGATGCTGTGCTTTCTGCGATATGGGGACAAGATGCCGCAACTGCAAGTGTAGGTGCACCAGGATTAGACGTTGGTACAGGTATTCCAGGTTTAAATCCATATTTTGCTTATAAAACAGTAACACTAATTGGAGATATTGATAACAACGATGAATATAATGTTGGAGATACGATTCAATATGCTATTGGTTTGGCCAATCTTGGATTTGTACCTATTTCAGGAGATTTTTCAATTTCTGATGCTTTACCAAGTGAAGTAGCATATATTGCAAATTCTACCAGAATAGTCTCTATTGCTGGTAATGCAAGCATAGCCGACCAAGGTATTACACCGTATCCATTAGACGAAGGAGGAATTGTTACTTTTTTATCTTTAAATCCAGGAGAAGAGGCACAAGTGCAGTTTGACGGTGTCATTGCTTCCGTTCCTGCTGGTAATTTATTGATAAATGTTGCCACAACCTCAAATGATAATATAACCTATACGCCAGAAGTAATCATCGAAGTAGATGTGGTAGATGAAATCTGTGATAATGGTATAGATGATGATTTAGATGGATTAATCGATTGTGATTGTTTGTCTGAAGGAAATGTGATAACAGGTAATGTATGGAGTGATGAAGATGAGAATATGGCTAACAATGATGAAGCAGGCATAGGCAATATCCAGATAAATATATACTTAGATGAAAATGGAGATGGTGATATAGACGCTGGTGATAATATAATAAGTACAACAACTACCGATGCAAATGGTAATTATGCCGCAGAGGTATCTGGTGGAGTTGCAAGTTCAAGAGTTTCAGCTAACAATGATGACGGTGAGGAACATCGTGGATTTTTCTTTCAAGGAGCAATGAATAGAAACAATGGCAACTTGAGATTAGGTAATGCAGGTTCTCAAACTTTCTCACCAACACTAGTTGGTACACGTTTCAGAAATTTAGATATTCCACAGGGTGCAACAATCACAAATGCTTACATTGAATTTACTGCCGATGCCTCATTTGGTGGAGCAGGTAATCTAACTATTTTAGGAGAAGATATTGATGATGCACCAGGATTAGGAAATGGATATAATAATATTTCGTCCAGAACAGCAACGACTGCTGTAGGAACATGGTCAGACGTACCAAGCTGGTTTGCGGAGCAAGTTTATGAGACTCCTGATATCTCAAATGTCGTTCAAGAAATAGTAGACAGAGGCGGATGGTCAAGTGGAAATGATATGTTCTTCTCTTTCTTCGGAGATGCAAGACGTTCTGCGTATTCTTTCAACGGAGACTCTGACAAAGCGCCTCGTTTGGTTGTTCAATATTCTGTATATCCTTCTAACTATATAATTGAGATAGACAATGGCTCTATACTAGCTTATTCAGCAGGTGCAAGTCTGACAACTCCAAATGAAACTACAGTTGAATTTAACGGAAAAAACGAGTTTTCTTGTGATAATAATTTTGGATTAAAGGTAGTAGAGATATGTGGAAATAATGTAGATGACGACTTTGACGGAGATACGGACTGTGATGATATCGATTGTGGTGTAGATATTACAGTAGGAAATAATGGACCTGTCTGTGCAGGAGCCGTTGTACAGCTTTCAGGTTTATCTGAAACAGACTATACAGGAACAACAACTTTCTCATGGACAGGACCAAACGGTTTTACGTCTACAGAGCAGAATCCAACTCTTGTCAATGCGACGGCATCAATGGCTGGAACCTATACTTTTACAGCTACAAATGATAATGGATGTGCTTCATCGGCGAATACTGTTGTCGTGATTCAAGTAGATTGTAGTGGTATTTGTGACCAAGTTATCCAAGTAACTCCAACTAATCCGACAGAGTGTTTCTTAGATAATGGTTCTATTTTCGTAACAGAGTACGGCACCAACCCCTCATTTTATCAAAATAGTATAGACGGGGTTAATTGGTTTGAGTCCGAGCATACTTATTCAAGTCTTGTAGTAGGAAACTATACTATTTTCTTACGTGATAAAGTTACGGGTATTACTTGTCGTACAGTAAATATTGACTTAATTGTTCAAGATGAAACTATCTATACTGGAGAAAATGTTACCCCTGCCAGTTCTTGTTTTGCTACAGACGGCTCTATCCAATTAATAGGAGTAGACGGTACAGACAGAGTATCTTGGATTTCCAGTACTAGTCCGAGCTATGTACTTATTTCGACATTATCTCCAGCCAATACAATTACAGGATTAACTCCAGGTACATATTACGTTCGTGTAGTAAGAGGGAATAATAACTATTGTTATAGTGAACGCATCGTCGAAGTTCCAAATGGTGGAACGCCCTGTGATGATGAGTTATGTGAAGGAAACACAAGGGTTAATCTATTCCCAAATGGTGACTTTGGAACAGGAGTCTTTGTTAATGGTTCTCCCTTAGAGATAGGTGCAACTTCTTATGGCTATACTCCAATGACTTGTACTTCTCCTAACGACGGGCAATATTCTATTATAAATACTTCAGACTGTGATGGCAATGGTAACGGTATTTATAACGCATTTATAGTGACTGATGACCATACGCCAGGCGATATTAATGGATATATGATGTTGGTTAATGCATCATTTAATCCTGATATTGCACTCGAAAGAACAGTTACAGGATTATGTGAAGATACAGAATATGAATTTAGTCTATGGATAAATAATGTTCAACCTCAGGCTCCAATCAAGCCTAATTTAACATTTTTAATTAACGGCGTTGGACAACATACAACAGGTAATATCACTGCGTCTGGCTGGCAAAAAGTAGGTTTTACTTTCTTTACTGGAAATACAACATCTTCGATATTTAGTATTCGAAATAATGCGCCAGGTGGATTTGGAAATGACTGGGCTATAGATGACGTTTTTGTTGGTCTATGTCAACCAGAGGTCGTTAATACCAATACCGTTGACAAATGTTTTGATGCCAAAGACGAGACGCTTGATTTTGTTATTAATGATGATAATAAGCAATTTATCTATTATCAATTTGAAGAATCCAGAGATAATGGTGCGACATGGACAAGTCTAGGTACACCACAAATAGGCACATTTATAGGAGGAACATATACGGCAACTTTATCGTTTCCTGCTCCATTAACGAACGCTTATGACGGACGTCAGTATACTGTAATATTAGGAACGACTCTAGCTAATTTAACAAATGGATGTGAAGTTGAAGCAGAGAATTCTACGACATTAAACATCATTGCTTGTGATGAAATTTGTAGCAATAATAATGACGATGATGGCGACGGATTAACACCGCCTTACGACCCTGACTGTCAAGATTGTCCAATAGGAAGTATCACTTATCACCGTTGGAACAATCAACCTGGTAATGATATTGAAGAATTGACAACAGACCCAGATTATCCAAATAATCCAGACGTGGCAGAGACACGTACCTCTTTTGAGTCAGCTGTTAACTACGGCGACCAGTATGGTGTCCGTATGGTTGGTTATTTACATCCAACCGAAACTGGAAATTATACTTTTTACATTAGTAGTGATGATAATAGTGAGCTGTATCTAAGTACAGATAATCTAATGTCAAATAAGGAACTCATAGCAAGCGTTCCTGGCTGGGCACCAGCTAATAATTTGACAAAGTATCCTTCGCAAACCTCAGTAACAATTAGTCTGCAAGCAGGAGAACGTTACTTTATCGAAGGCTTACAAAGTGAAGGTTCAGGAGGAGACCACTTACAGGTTTTTTGGAGTACTCCTTCAAATGCCACACCTACTATTATTGCAGGACAATATCTATCTCCTTATGGCTGTGAAATTTGTGGAGACGGACTTGATAATGATGGAAATAATTTAACAGATTGTGACGATATTTTATGTGAAACCCCAACTATATCTGCTGGTGCCAATATCACAGTTTGTGAAGGAGAGACAGTCAATTTATCGGCTTTAGCATCAGGAGGTGATGGAAATTATACTTACACTTGGGACAACGGATTAGGTACAGGAAGTACTAAATCGTTTCAAGGTACAGCGTCAAGCACAAGTAATTCAATAATAAATTACACCGTGACTGTCACCGATGGAAATGGCTGTGTCGCAACAGACATCGTTCGTGTTACTGTTAGAAGTAATCCTGTCGTTTCTGCTACGGCTGCAAGTGAGTATTGTGGACAAGGAAATGGGACAATTACGTTCACATTTACAGATAATACAAACCGTACAGGTATAGCATTTAGTATTAATAATGGTGCTAGTTATCCTTACTCAACTAATGATAATACGGGCACATTTACTACTCCAGGCTTGTCCGCGGGAACTTATCAATTGTTTACGCGTTGGGGCGATACTAGCTGTCCAGTTGATTTGGGGTCAATTACTCTTTCTGATGCACCTCCTCCAGTTGTAACTGCAAGTGTGAACGACAATGACATCTGCGAGGGTGAAACTGTTACATTGACCGCTGCGGGAAGTAGTGGCACGGGAACATTGACATACGCTTGGAGTAATAGTGCTGGCAGCGGCACCAGTGTTAACGTCACACCTACGACGACAACAACTTATACCGTCACAGTGACAGATAGCGAAGGCTGTACGAGTACCGACCAAGTTATAGTTAATGTCACAAGTAATTTTGACGACGGAGGAACAATTGGTACAGATGAGTCAAATTGTGATAGTTTTAATCCTGCAAATATCACGAATATAGTATCTCCTACAGGAGGAACTAATGGAACGCTTGAATATAGTTGGCAAAGCCGAGAGAGTACAGGCTCAGGAACGTGGACTTCATGGTCAACCATTAGTGGTGAAACAGGATTAACTTATAATCCAACGACTATTTCTGTCACCACTCAATATCAACGACTTTCGCGAAGATTACCATGTACTCAATGGCAAATTTCCAATACTGTTACTAAGTTAGTAAACGAACTTCCAGTTGTAAATGCAGGAGCAGATATCAATGTTTGTGCTGGTGAAACCGTTAATTTATCGGCTACCGCATCGGGAGGTGATGGAAATTATACTTATGCATGGGATAATGGATTAGGTGCTGGAGCGTCGCATTCTTTTATTGCTACGGCACCCACTACAGCAAATGAAATAACAGATTATGCTGTCACAGTAACTGACGGGAATGGTTGTATTGATTTGGACTTCATTCGGGTTCAAGTATACAGCATTCCTAATGTAACTTCTACTTCTACATCTTCTAATTGTGGACAAGCAAATGGAAGTATTACTCTAAATTTTATCGATAACAATAATCGTACAGGTATAGAGTTTAGCATCGACGGAGGAGCATCTTATCCTTATAGTACAAATGACAACACAGGTTCAATCACGATACCAGACTTAGTTGCAGGTTTTTATAATATTTATTCTCGCTGGGACGGTAGTCAATGTCCGGTTAGTGTTGGTACAGAAGTTATAGATGATTTAGGAGGACCAACTGTCCTTGTTGGAAATGACCAAACAGTATGCACGGGCGAGTCCGTTACAATAACTGCAACAGGAAGTGGAGGAACAGGCGGATTAACTTACACTTGGGACAATGGACTAGGAAATGGAGTAAGTCACACATTTGTTCCTCCAGCTTCTTTGACAAGAGATTTAACTACGGTCTACACCGTAACAGTTGTAGATGGTGCAGGATGTAGTGCTTTCGCAAATGTTAGTATAACTGTAGTAAGCCAACCGTCCACTATTGTTAATACTTCAGATGAACATTGTGGTCTAGGCGATGGCTACATTATTGTAACATTTACAGATAATGCGGACCAATTTCAATTGGAATTTAGTATAGATGGAGGGGCAAGCTATCCTTATAGTGTTCAAGATGCAGCTGGCTCTTTTGTTATTGAAAACCTCTCTGCTGGAACGTATGATTTATGGGCGCGTTGGGGCGACGGCGACTGTCCTGCTTCTATTCAATCTGTAAGCTTGATAAATTCACCAGATATTTCAGTCGTAGCCTCTCCTGATACAGATATATGTCTGGGAGAGGGAATAGATATAACTGCGCAGGCATCAGGGGGGACATATCCATATATGTACACTTGGGACAATGGACTAGGAAACGGTCAATCGAAAACAGTTTATCCAACAACGAATACGACTTACAGTGTGACAGCAACAGATAATTTTGGCTGTACCGCAACGGATAATGTTGTCGTTACGATACTACCTTACACTAATGCACTCTGTAGTGAATGTATTGACCCCGCGGATAATGATAATGACGGTGTCTGTGCATCAGAAGATTGTGATGATGCTGACCCGAATATACCTGCAGCTGTCGGCACAAGTTGTGATGATGGCAGTGCGTTTACTATAAATGATGCAATACAACAAGACAGTTGTACTTGCTTGGGAGACTATATCGCATGTAGTACGACTTTGGATGTATCTGTCGAACAACCTAATTACAACGACAATGGAACAGCATCAAATTTATCAGATGATACTTTCACATTTGATGTGACAATATCAGGGACTGGGACGGGTTGGATTGCCAATGGTCAAACAGGAACGTATGGCCAAACGGTAACATTTGGACCATATACAGTAGATACCGCTGGAATTACATTTGATGTATTAGACCAAGATAATCCTAACTGTCAAGAGAATATTAGTGTAAATATCTCTTCTTGTATTTACTCGGGTGTTTGTACTTGCTGTAACTAATTTATCTTTTCGTTTTCCTGTCACTTTTATACGATTTGACGGAGAATCATCTTTTTAATGATACTAAATGGGAGAATGGTCATACCGTTCTCCCATTTTTTGTTCCTGTCCTGTTAGGTTTTTGTTCCATGTCACACATTATGTTTTTTTGTAATTTTTTTCTTTTCAAGCCCCCTAAACTAACATTGTTGGTATAATTATTGGCTTTAATCATATTTGATGTGATTATTGATGAATTTTATACATCGGCTACTCTATCTAAAAATGATTTTACACGCTATCTCTTTTTTGGGAAACTCACAACTATTTCTTTCGTATAAATAAAATCAAATGTTTAAAATATTGATTTTCAGTGTTTTGTAACTTTTGAATAAGTGTATAATGTGATTTTTTTGACTGATTTTTACAACTATTCCCCAATCCAAACTGTCATTTTCACCTTTTATTACATGCTTATACTAAAGCTTTTTATTAAAAATTATAGCCAAACACTATTTGCGGTCACAGAGATGTAACAGCATAAACGGAAATTTTTATGGGTGGATTTGTACTCAAAAATTCAATTGCAAAATTTATTTTGATTGTAGGGATTTTTATTTCTATTACTGCTTTTAGTACTCCTGGTACAAAAGAGAATATTAACCTATTAAGCAAAACGAGTTTCTTTGATAAATTAGAAAAGGCAGTAGAAAAGACTGTCGTAAACGAATTATATAAAACCAATAAAGAGAATAATCTCAATCTTTCTTCACCACTATTTGCCGCTTCCTTAGAATTAACAAATTCTTCCAATTATAACTCTCGTCTTACAGGCGAAACTTTCACCTATCGCTTACAATATAGATGTGCAAGTCTTGTCGAAGACTGCCTAGGTACTTTTATTACAGACCCTTTACCTCCAGAGGTAGAATTTGTTGGATTAAGTGGATCTGTTCATACGACAAACGAAGCTTATAACTCAGGTACAAATACTGTTACTTTTACTTTTCAAGACCCACTTCCTGCAGGTTCTACAGGAGAGGTTAATGTAACCGTAAGATTTCCAAATGGCTCAACTCCTAATAATACTGTTGCTAGTAATCAAGCAACTATTGATGCTACAAATGCAGCTGCTATTCAAAGTAATGTTGTAAATGTTACGGCTATTGCTACAAGTCAAGTAAATGCAATCAAATATCTTGGTGCAGGTGGAACTCCAGATGAAGAGTCTGCTTATGGTATAGAAATATGTAATTTCGATGGTAGTGGAGTCTTAACTGCGACTAATGTAGGCTTAATTGATTATTTACCCACAGGAGTAACATATGTTAGTTCGGACTATGGCGGTGTTTATAATTCATCTAATCATACAGTAACATGGTCATTTTCGGATATTTCTCCTGGAGACTGTATATATCCAAAAATTACGGTAATCTTTCCTTCTGCTAATTTCACTGTAGGACAGCAAGTTACTAATAATGCTACCCTTACTTATACGCCAGAGGGAGAGGCTCAAGAGACAGAAAATCTAACAACTACAGATTGGATAGTTGGACCAAGAAGAGAAATATATATTGGAAAAGATGTAAATAATAGTCAATTTTATCAAGGACAAACATATGGAGACTATAGCTTTAGCTACGCAGGAAATAGTACTGTTTCTCACGATAATTTTTACTTAGAAGATATTATTCCTCCAGGGATTGAGGTATTAGAAATTGGAATAGGAGCATTTTATACCGATCCGATTGTCGATGAAAATACGTTTAAGGTTTATATTGAATACCAAACAAATCTTAACGCGAGTTGGACTACCAGTTCTAACTCGCCTTACGAAGTATGGGAAGGAGGTTCTGGATTGAGAGAGGATGTTGCCACTTATGGTTTGGCTGCAAATGAATATCTAACTAGAGTTCGTTGGAGATTTGGACCAGATGCAATGCCTCCAGGAGGAGGTTCGTATTACGATATGCATATCTATTTTGGTATTTTTGATAATGCAACTCCAGGAATAGTTACGAATTGTATGACGGCTCATGATGATATAGGACCGATAAATATCGCTGGTGCCAATAATTGTGTGGACTTAAATATCTTAGCATCAGTTGCAGGATTTAGACCTTCTCCTACAAAGGAAGTGACTACAAGTGCAAGTGATTATGCAATTGGAGAAACTGTAGGTATGAGAATACGTGTTCGTAATTCCTCTTCTGCCTCAGGGGCAATGTCAAATCCTGTTATCGCAGATTTACTGCCAGCAGATTTAATCTATGTACCAAGTTCATGGTCTATATCTGACAATGGAGAAGGAGCCCCAAATCCAATTTTTACAGAAACAGCAGATTATAATGGTACAGGTCGGACTCTTTTAAAATGGGAGTGGACAGGTGCGTCCTCATTTGATTTTCAACCAAATGAAGACCTTTGGATAAATTTCAACAGCGTCGTCGCTAATACCGCTACTGCAGGAACGGCTTCAATCACTAATACATATTATTTTTTAAATGAGGTGTCAGGCTCTTGTAATGGACAAACAGCCGATGTTAATGATTTGGATAATGACGGAAGTACTACAGATGAATTTTGTTCAGCATCTGTAGACATAGATGTGCGTGCAAGTACCGCTCTAGAGTCTGAAAAGTTAGTTCGTGGAGAACTTGACGCTGATTGGACCAAATACCCTAATTACGGTCACACCCTAGCTGGTGGTTCCGCAGATTACCAATTAGCCGTTCGTAATGTAGGGAGTACGCCTATAAACGATATCGTTGTAATTGACATCTTACCATTTGTTGGTGACGAAGGGGTTATTGATCCAAGTGCAAGAAATTCACGTTGGAGACCCAATTTGATTGCAGAAGTTATAGCACCTGCTGGAGTAATTGTTTATTATAGCACTGCTGAAAACCCTTGCCGTAGTGCTGAAGGTATAAATCCTGCGGGTCCTGCTGGTTGTGATACCCCAAATTGGAATGTCACACCACCAACAGATATTACAACAGTACAGTCTCTTAAGTTTGACTTTGGATCAATAGTCCTCAGCCCTGGTCAAGAATTATTATTAGAATGGCCAATGCAAGCACCTCTTGACGCTCTTAGTACAATTGGTATTTTGCCGGATACTATTGCATGGAATTCGTTTGCTTATATAGGCTCTAATGCTAATACTAACGAAGCTTTGCTACCTGCGGAGCCAATTAAAGTAGGTATAAGACTGGAGGCTGATGCTCTTTTAAATGTAAGTGGTAGAGTATTCGAAGATATAAACTATGGTGGAGGAGATGGAAGAACGTATACTGCAGCAGATGCTTCTGCTCAATCATCTGGATGGACTGCTGGTGATATTGCTGTAGAAAATGCAAGAGTTGAACTATATGATAGCGCAGGAAATTATGTAAACAGTACTACTACTGATGCGAGCGGAATGTATACATTTGCCAATCTTGCAGATGATACTTATCAGATACGTGTTGTGAACAGTTCAGTCGCCTCTAATAGAGGAAGTAATTCAACGGGAGAAACAATTATTCCAGTTCAAACTTTTAGAACGGATGGTGTATCTGATGTATTGAATGAAGTAGGAGGAAGCTCGCCTAATCTCATAGATGCTGGTGCAAATACAACTAATGCAAACTTATCTACCTTATCGACGAGTTCTACTGATGCTCAGTCTGTAACTATAGTAAACCTTAATGGTACAAATTCACCAGATGTTGATTTTGGATATAATTTCGATACTGTAGTGAATACGAATAATGACGGACAAGGATCTCTTGATCAGTTCATCTTAAATAGTAACGAACTTATAAACGATAACTTAGATCAAGAAGATACGCCTACCAATGGTGTTGATTTTCCTAAAGATTTAGAATGGGAAACATCAATTTTTATGATTCCTGGTTCAGGTCTACACAAAATCGACCTTTCGTCAGAATTGACAAGAATAAATGATAGTCAGACTCATGTTACTGGTTATACTCAACAAGGTTCTGCTCAAGGCACAAATGCTAATAGAGTAATAAATGTTGAGATAGATGGAAATACTACAAGTTATGATGGGTTGAGAATCTATGCAGACGACGTTCAAATTTCTGGATTATCACTTCATACTTTTAGTAAAAGTATTTATAGTTATAAAAATGCATCAATCAATACTTTTATTTGGGGTAACTACATAGGAACAGAAGCTGACGGTTTGACAATTGCTTCAGCATTTTCAGGAACAGGAATAACAATTTATAATGTTAATAATTCTTTTATTGGAACCAATGGTGATAATGTAAATGATGCCAATGAGGGGAATGTTGTCTCAAATAGTTATGACGGTATTTCTCTTAGAGCTACAAGTGACGTATTAGTGGCGGGTAACTATGTTGGAATAGATAAAACAGGGTCTATAGATCTTGGGAATAGATACAATGGAATATATTTAAGAACTCCTGCGGGACCCAATATTATCGGGTTTGATGACAATGCTGTTAATACAAATGGAGCCGATTTTAGAAACGTAAGTTCTGGAAATGGGAACGATGGTATTCGAGTTCTTAGTGGAGATAATCAAGTAATTTCAGGTAATTATTTAGGAACTAATGCAACAGGAACATTTGCTATAAAAAATGGTAATTATGGTATCCAAGTACAAGGTGATGTAAATAATTTGATTATTGGAACGGACTCAGATGGTGATGATGATATCAAAGAAAGAAACGTCATGTCAGGAAACGGTTCTGGAATGAGATTTCTTGTTGGAAGTACAGGTACAAATAATAGAGTTTCTGGAAACTTTATAGGAACAGACTTTACAGGAAATGGAGCTATACCAAATGAAAACAATGGAATGAGCATCAACGGTCCAATCGGAGGTGTTGTAGTTGGTACGAATGGAGATGGAGTAAACGATGAAGTCGAAAGGAACGTAATTTCAGGAAATGCAGAAGACGGAATAAGGTTATCTAATACAAATGACAACATCATTGCTGGAAATAATATTGGGGTAGCCTATGATGGTTCACCATTGAGTAATGGTAAAAGAGGTATTTTGATTGCCACATCAAGTTCATACAATACTGTTGGATATTCACCTACAATGACCAATTCAGATGAGTTAGTAGTAGGGAATAATATTAAATATAATGGAGGCTCTGGTATTGCTGTATCTGATTCTGGAACAGGAAATAGAATAAGTAGAAATCAATTAGACACCAATGGTGCACTCGGTATT
>CALDUB010000393.1 GCA_937923465.1 uncultured Saprospiraceae bacterium | reverse complement strand
ATTCGTATGTAAGTTCTCTACTTGCTCGACTCCTGGTACTTTCAATTCACGCGGGATAGAACCTGTTGCTAAAACTATCTTATTTGCCGTAAATTGCTTTCCATTTACCTCTATCGTTTTCTTGTCTACAAACTTTGCCCAGCCGACTTCTACATCCATATCGCGCTTCCGAAAATGCTCTGGATTTTCATGGTCCCTAATGACTTGCTGCTGCTTATGGATATATTCTATGACCTTTTCAAAATCTGCTTTTCCTTTCGTCTCCAAGCCAAACTGCTCCGCCTCACGTCCTGCATGAAACAAACGTGATACATGTATCATTGCCTTGCTCGGTACACAACCATAATTTAAACAATCGCCACCGACATCAAATGCTTTTCCTGTTATCATTAAGACATTCAAGCCCAGACGATTAGCGATGCCACCTGCACCTATGCCTCCGCTTCCTGCGCCGATTACTATTAAGTCGTATTTTTTCATTGATATAGTTTTACTCGTCAGAAATGACAAATGTAAAAGGAATCTGAACTGCAATTTGTTCAAGTTAGGACTTTATCGCAAATAAAAAGCGGATTAAATACTCAAAGTTACCTGCTGAGTATTTAATCCGCTTTTTTAAGTTTCTAGTTGACTTTCTATTCCTTCACTACCGATTTCGTCCACACTTTATCTTCACCCACTATCCGCACAAAATACATTCCCGCAGGAAAGTCTCTTAGTGAAATAGTATGAATGCGATGCTCATTTTCATATAAACGAAGTGTTTCATTATTGAGGATTTGTCCCGTGAGTGAAACCAATTCAATGTTAAAATCACCAGCAAAACCTTGCAATTCAATCTTCGCTTCTCCCTCTGTAGGATTTGGCGCGATACTGAAAAATCTAAAAGTGTCGTTTACATCCTCCGTTGGCGTGATAGTTCCAAGCACAAAATCATATTTGATAATACTACCAAATTCTGGTTCAAAACTTACAAAAGTAAGCGTATTTGTCGGCGTAAGATACCTCTTAATGTGAAGATTACCTGTTCCCGCATTTGGGTCTGCCCAAAATGATAAACCATCACCATCCGAGTCTAATAATTCTAAAGAGTAGCAACCTGGTGGTAAATCTAAATCATCTGTATAAGTTGTATTTGCAGATAGATTATCACGAGAAATAACGATGTTTCCACTGGCGTCTTTGACCGTATAACTGTTCTCTTGTGGTTGATTATTGGTCTTTAGACTAATAAGAAAATCAGCTTCCAAATCCTCAAATAGTCTCGGTAATTCGAACTCTGAACGCATCACATTGTTTTGTGCATATTCATCTGCTACACCATTGGGCTCGCTAACGGTCACTTCAAAAATGTGTGCTTCGTCTGGATTTGGAGTCGCAAAGATGTTTTGGCTACTAACGGGCAAAATGACTTCTTCTGATGCCATTGAGGCTAAACTTCCCGTCCAGGTATAAGATTCCGTTGTGCTATTTCCTATGGTTGTATAATCAATTTTTAAGCTGGTCAATGTCTCCGCACCTGTATTTCTAATGATGATAGTTGGCGCATTACAGATAGGATTTAAGCGTTCAAACTCGACGCGGTTACTCGGACTAATGATTTCGGTAATCGCAGCATCTGTTTGGAAATTAGTTCCCCCATAAGTCACTAATTGGTTCGAAACCAAATAGTTAGCCTCCGTCATTGTGCTGCCATTTACACCATAGTCAATCATTGCAGTACCTCCTGGTGTCACTAAGTCTGTAATGTCAAATTCATTCACATCAGTCGCTTGACCGGGACACCAACCTGCACGGTCATAAATCCAAGTTCCTCCCTGTGGATAAATTGGATTAGCGCCACAAGACTTCCATACGTCGTAAGTGAAATCTTGGTCACCACCATTTAGATTTAAGTAGTGTTCGCGCGAAATAAACTCTCCATTTTGACCATGTCCTGTAATAGATGAGCGTAACTTAAAGTGAGAAGCTTCAGCCGAAAAATTCAATTCACGTGGCTCAAAAATAGCATCTTCCTGTATCGGAGTGTACCAACCACGGGCAAATGGCCAGATGTTTTCTATATTCATCACTTCACGTGGTGGCGTACCTGTGATAAACTGGAACTTTATATCCATTTCTTCCTGTCTTTGACCACCCAATTCCATAGTCATCAGTCTGTCTCCTCTCAATATTGGCGCATAGTCCGTTACATCAAAAACAAAGGTTTTTCCGTCAGCACCGAGGTCTAAACCAATACCATAAGGCGTTACTAAAGACAAAATTTCGAATTTTGCTTCGCGCTTTGAGAAATAATCTAGAGTACTAATTGTAATACTCCCTTCTGTCGGCGCATTAACTGTTCCGACGATGTTACCTGCCTCGTCAATGATATTCATTTCACCAGAAGGGTAGACAAACGTTTGTCCTAATTCGACTAAGTCCGTACCTTCTACATCATATTCTGTAATGACATGTTGACCATTCAAAACACTATCTTGCAATACAACTCCTTCATCAGTTACAGTCGCGTAAGTTCCTTGGACAAATACCGCATTTGCACGCAGATTTACATCAATGAAGTTTTTGAATAAGTCTTTCCCACGTAAAGAACTCCATGCTGGTCCACCTATGATTTGTGCTGTGTTGTTATTCGCTGAATAATCTTCTAAGTTAAAACCAACAGCTTCATTCATTGGATAATAAGCCACCAAATTAGCGTAATCTGGATGTTGGTCAGTTATCGGTTGGCGCATGTATTCTTGTATTGTCCCCGCATCTAATTCCTTATCCCAAATCTGAAACTCATCTACATTTCCGTAGTAACTACTAATACCCGCAGCATTAGAACCTATGTTAAATGAAGTCAAAGAAATCGGAGTTGTTTTACCAGTACCACTGTGCCATTGTTCTCCATTCAAATAAATTTTCATGCTTCCTGTCGTCGCGTTTTTGGTGAAAGTCCAATGTGACCAACTGCCTGCAAAGGCTTCCATTGGTGCAACTTTGTTGATACGGTCATAGCCACCACCAACATTTCCACAATCCCAATAAATCTGTCCATTAGACCACGGCAAGTGTACATTTGCACCACGCGCATTGTCATCATTAACTCCTTCGAAAACAGAGTTATTGGCAGGTAAAACATTTTCGTCTCCCTTTGACCAAAAGGAAACAGTTATCTCATTTGTAATCGTTTGTAATCCTGCCGCAGGAACCTCAATTGAACCCGCACCATTAAATGCTATAGAGCTATCTTCTGTCGCATTAAATAAAGCCGAAATCGCTGGCGTAATATCTCCATTGATGCCATTATTTCCCGCAGAACCTGTGAAAGTAAATTCTACAATTACATTAGAAACACCGTCCCATGCAAAATCCTGATAAAAATTAAAGTCGTGTAAACCCGTCGCGTCAAAACTCGTGTTTAAAAAATATACTTCCGTAAATCCGTCCAAATCTGGTTCAATTGAGGACAATTCTGTCTTGTCTGTTGCCTTTAGACTGATACGCATATATGGAACGGTTGCGCCAATTGTACTCATGTCTAATTTCAACCCCGTCATATTACCTGCCGTCAATCCACCTGCGATGATTTCATCAGCAGTGTATAAAAATTGGGCACGACCGACTGTTTGTTCTGCCGCTAAAAGAAGTTCTTGTGCGCCATCACCGACAGCAGAAGTCTCCTCTGTCAGCACCTCTGTGTAACTAACATCATGCTGTTCGTACTGGTAATAAGTGTAAGAAGGCTGTGATGTATAAGAAAATTCTTCTCCTGAAAAGCCGCTGATAGTATGTGATGGATGCGAAGCCGCTGTACTATCTGTCCGAGTCGGGTCTGTTATAAAAGTATTACAAGAGTAATCCCATTCTCCACAGCCGACATCGTTTCCTCCAGTTTGATTGACGATGTCGTCCTTGCAACGCATATTATAAATCATCAATATTTTTTCAAAACTTTGGTCACCTGAAGGAAAGGTATAGGTGCCAGAGCGCGCATCGTTATCGCGGGTAATCGTTTGGACTGTGATTGTATCTTGGGCAGAAAGCTGTCCTACAAGAAACAAGATGGAAAACAGTAAGGGTATTCTTTTTGACATGGTAATGTTTTGAAAGGATTCAATGCTCAAATATTTCTGACGCTAAAATACCTTACTGCAGGGGAAAATTTCGAATAAACAGGAAATAATATGATAAAAAGCAAAGAAAAATAAGCTTGTAGGGGGCATGTAGGGGAAGTAAAAGGGAACTGTAGGTGACTTTTTTTATGAAAAAACTAGAAGCTACCACATATTTGTAACACCAAATGAAAGTAGTGTTTTAATAAATTATTTATTGAAAGCTAAAAAAGATAACTGACTGTATAACCTAGAAAGAGCGAAAAATCACCTGATTTTTTGGCGATAATTTCAAGCCCTCCATTTTATGGAGGGCTCTTTTTATGTGTAATAAGTTGGGGATTTGTCAAAGAACGATTGGTGATTCTAAAATTTAAATTTCCGCTTCACAGGGTTTGTAGCTGTAACAAAGCCCGTTCTCAACCTTTGAATATTTTCCGCAGACTTCTTATTCTTCTTGAAATCTTTCCAAGAACCAAAATCATCAGAAATATCCAAAATGCCTTTGTAAAAAGCATGAATGGCATCTGCGAAGTAAAAGTTTTCCATTGGACGAAGAGGCGGTTTATGTCCAACAGCATCTAAAATAGAGTATTGCAAAGCATACTTGACATTCTCTCCACTAAAGTAGACCTGCGCATCCCAACCATTATTCGAAAAATAAATAATATCCTCCTCTAAATTGGTATTGAAAATCTGATAATCAGACAAACCAATCGTTTTTGGATAAAAGTCTTGTGAGACCTTTCCTCTGATATTCATAATCAAATAAATCACGCCAAGTGGCAGAGGTAGTTGTTCTCTGTCAAGTTCTTGACAAAAATACTCTCTGTCGATAGTGAAAAATGTTGTCGAAAGATTGCTTGCATTTGGATAGAAACGAAGAATTTCGGTCATCCGCTGATTTGACAAAGTCTGAAGTTTGTTGATTTTCATAGGATGTGTTTTTTTTGGTGAATTTTGCCATTTTATTGACAAAAATGGACTTTGACTTGCTTACTTATATAACAAAAAACGCCTATACTTTAGTTCCCCAAACTTGCCTTATCTTTTGAAAAAATGCAGGAATAAAAGTACCTTCACGTGCAGAGAATAATGTCCTCATATAGGAGTTTAGATTTGATGCGGTGACACAGAGAAGTGAGGATGTAAAAACGAACCAAATAGTATTAAAATTATAAGATTAGCCG
>CALDUB010000392.1 GCA_937923465.1 uncultured Saprospiraceae bacterium | reverse complement strand
GCATGAACTTTATTAGTAGTTTTATCTAGTAAAATCAAACCCATATACGATTTGTCGTCGGCAAAAGGCATTGGGATAGAGTAGTCTTCTGCTCCGAAAAAATCGATTTTACGTTCTTCGTGATTAAACAAAACAAGTTGGTCATTAAGTATGAAAAGATAATTTTCTGCGAAATTTTTATAGAAAATTTGTTCCATAAAATCTCCTTGAGATTGTACTTTTCGGATACGTTCATTTTCACAAACGTCAATATCACCCATGTTAGATGCTGCATTAGCTTCATTGATTAGCGCCACATCTTCCTTATAATTTGCTAATCGTTGTTCTTCTTTTATCTCTTTAAAAAGAGCGGATTCGCCAGTTCTCTTATCTGCTTTGACATATTTTTTTACTAGACCATTGGCAAATTTAAACTCATAGAATAGATTTGTCTCATCTTGACAAACACAGTTTTCAAAAAGAGTCTCGTAATCTGAATTGTGCATTTTACTCAGAGGAACAATCTTACCTGATGCATAATCTAAATTGATATTATGGGTCTTGTTGCCAATATAAAGGTTACCCAAACAATTAACTTTTATGTCGTCAATCTTCCCTAATTCCAGTTGATGCGTTTTGAATAAATTTCCCTGTTCGTCAAAGACTTCCACTTGAAAACTACCGAAAGTGCCTCTTTTACTGAGTAAAAAAGCATAGTCGTTCCAAATGACAAAATTGTGTGGAAAATAGGTTTTATCATTAACGGCTTTTAGTTTCTGTCGCGCTAAGATTTCTACGGTTGGTAGTAAGCTATTATCTTTTTTTAGAAAAATGGAGAGATTGGACGTTTTGCTCTCGATTAGAAGTGTATCTGTTTGGTAACCAATGGAAGAAATGACTAGACGTGCAGGAAATGTCTTTGCCGATAGTTCAAAAAGACCCAAATCATCTGCAAATACACCACCACCATCTGTTAGATTTTGTATTGTAGAATAGGGAATTGCATCTTGTGAGTTTGCGTCTTTTATTTGTCCTGCAATCGTTGTCTGTTGACTGAATAGGGAGATTTGTAGTAGGCAGAGTAGCGCTACTAGTAGACTGTTTTTTTGATTATGTATTGGAGTCTTACGAAACATTATATTCAAATATCGAGAATAAATTTCTTATTTACAACTGTGCTTGTGATAAATGGGGTAGAATGTCGGGTAGTAATGATTCACATTTGTGATTAATTTTAACACTTTTAGAGAAAAAAATATTCTTTAGCAGCTTACGTTTATTGTAAGCACTCCGATAGAAATTTAGCTAAACATTTTCTATTAGTTAAGCAAGACTTATAATTACATCATCCTGCTAAATTTTTAGTAAATTAGTAATTCTGAAAGCTAACCTTATGAAATTCATTACAACACTAATCTTATTTTGTACATTCTTTCAACTATCCGCACAAGGGTATTTTAGAAATAGTATTCAACTTTCTGCAAATGCAGATTTCCCTATAGCTCATGAAATACAAAGGGATTACCCATATGTACCATTCGGTAATGATATGTTTCCTAAAAAGACTTTTGCATTTGGAGGAACGATTACTTACCGAAAACACTTTGAAAATCGTTTATCTTTGGATATAGGATTGACAGGAGGAACAGATTCTGATTATTATGACGTTGTGATACAACCCGAATTTTTACCGAATACCTTAGATAAAGAATATTACCGGAAATATTATGATTTTAGTTATTTGTTTGGAGGACTAAATATGAATATTGGATATGATATATTTCAATTTAAAAAATCACTTGTTTCTTTGAAGACAGGATTATCTGCAATTAGTTTTTTACGAAGTTCTGTTGATAAAAAACTTTTTATTAGTTGGAATAGTGAGAGAGTACAAATTTTTGAAAATAACTTATTGGTGAATGAAGACAATAATATCTACTTACTTTCTGTATCAGAAATAGATTATAGATTTTCAATCACCAAAAATTTCTTTATAGGAGTCGGCGTAAATGTCAAAATCTCTCTTGATGGAAAAGATTATGTAAAAGGTAGTTACCGATTAATTGGACAGAACAGAGAGTTAACTGGGACGGTCAACAAATGGTGGCTATCAAGTGGCGCTAATATTTATGGCGGGTACTATTTTGGAAAATAAAGGGCGCATTCTCACTCTTCAACAAAATACATATCCACCTCTCCTTTACTCTTAACTGCCAATTTCCCTCGATGCAAACATTCAAATTCATCTTGTACTAACTCATAAGTCGTCTGAGAAATATTTACGCGTCCAACTTCTCCATGACTCTCCATACGTGAAGCAATATTTACTGTGTCGCCCCAAATATCGTAAGCAAATTTCTTACTACCAACAATGCCGGCGACAACTGCACCAGTATGTAGACCGATTCTTGCTTCGAAGGTCGCGCGATTTTCTGTTTTCATTTCCTCCACGTGTTTTTTGATGAAACTTTGAATTTCTAAAGCTGCTTTTACCATCTGGATTGCTGCCTTTTTTCCATCACTTGTTTCCGAAAGAGCAACCGTACACATATAAGCATCACCGATAGTTTTGATTTTTTCTAAACCATATTTGGTAATTATTTCATCAAAGGCACGGAAATAGAAGTCTATTTCCGCTACTAATTTTTCAGGTTCTAATTGCTCCGCTATTTTACTGAAATCTTTAAAATCCGAGAAAAATACAGTGACCTGCTCATGTCGTTTTGCTTTAGCAATTCCATTTTTCTTAAGTTCTTCTGCCATTTCCGCAGGCAGAATGTTGAGAAGTAAATTGTCAGAAATGCGCTTTTCTTCTTCTAGTTCATGCGTCCGTTCTTTGACCTGTGCTTCTAAAGTTCGCTCACGCAGACGAATGAGGTGCAAACGATAACGCATGATAGCATACATCAGTCCTGTCACCAATAAAAGACTTAGGAATAAGAATATTTTTGTTTTGTAAAATGCCTCTTCGATGCGAATGGGTAGGCTTAGCTCATCTGTATTCCACTCGTCCGTACCTGCTGCACCACGCACTCGGAAGGTGTAGTCGCCAGCAGGTAAATTATTGTAACGCGCAGAGTTGACCTTTGCGGACTCCGACCAACTTTTGTCATATCCTTCTAACAGATAAGAATAGCGATTTTCGTTTGGGTTATTAAAATCAGCCAAGGCAAAATCGAAGGTGAAAAATTTGTCTTTCCATGATAGATTTAATTGACTATCGGCGCGTATTCCTGCCGAAAATCTAATTAAGCTATCTGTCGTACCGTCAAATTTTGAAAAGCCTGTCAACATCAATTTACTCTCGATTTCTTCTTTTTGAGAAGAAAAACTACGATTAGGATAGAAAGCCGTCACGCCGTTCATTCCTCCAAAAAACAAACGACTATCAGAGGCGCGTAAAGCGGAAATTCTATTGAACTCATTGGCAGGTAATCCGTCTTTTTTGTAAAAATTATCTACACTTTTATTGGGCTGAAAGCGACAAAGACCATTATCGGTCGTCAACCAAACCACGCTGTCTCCTTCTGGTAGAATAGCATTGATAAAGTTATTGGGTAAGCCGTCTTCTGTCGTGAAGTGCTTGATGTCTGAGGCATTTGATTGGATTAAGTCCAAACCGTTTGCTGTTGCTACCCATACTTCCTCTTGTTCATTCTCATAGATACTCAAAATGCGATTGTCACTCAAACTCAAGGCGTCTTCTCCTTTTTGAAAACGTTTTTTGAGCTGTCCTGAGCGACTCATTTGCAAAAGACCAGAAGCATTTGTACCAATCCAAAAGTCACCGCTCTTTTGTCCTTTGTGCAAATAAGTAATATCTAAATCTGTGCTGTCTGTCCAAGATTTGCCAGCATACTCTATCTTTAATTTTTTAGTAGGGAAGTACTGTGTCAGATTATTTTCAAAGCCAAACCAGAGAGAATTGCCGTCGGCTATCACGACCCCTTTATCATTTACGCGTCCCGAAAAAATAGTGTCTGTACGCAAGGTTTTTAAATCAATCCGCAGACCATTTCCTGTCCACAGTGCGCCTTGAGAATAGACCAAACCAAAGGGAGGTTGGCGGTAATCATTCTTTGGGAAAAGGGGCATAAGAACGCCAGTCGTCTTTTCTAGTTTATGAATGGAATTGTAATAACTAAAATAAATATTGCCTTCGTCATCCTCACACATGCCACGCATGCTACAAAAACCACTGCTGCAAAATTCATTTCCTTCACTCAAATAAGTCGAAAAAAGTTTTCCTGCATGTGCCATTTTTATGGCGCCCAAATCTGAAGCAATCCAAACCACACCACTACGGTCTTGAAAAACCTGTCGATAATTAGGGGCGTACTTTGTCGTTGTTTGAATTTTTTTGTTGAGGTCTACAAGTTCGCCGGAGTCATAATTTAACTGCAATAAAACGCCCCGTCCTGCCAACCAGATATTTTCTTCTGCATCTACCAGAAAACTTTGAATTCCAATTTTCTTATAGATTTTATCCGTTATCGAATGTTTACGAAACTTACTTTGCGTTGCCGTCTTATAATACAATTGACCATTTTCTGTCAGTATATAAATGCTCTTATTCGCAGTCAATTGCATGTCTGAAATCCGAGAGAAAGAAGCTTCTTTACCTTCAAAAGAAAAATTTTGTAAGACCTTCTTTTCAGAGAAAGAAAAGCTATTCGTTTGATTATTTATACCAAATTGCCAAAGTTCATTTTCGACAGCCCCAACGTAAAGAGTATCTCCAACCTGTAAAATAGGATGTTGGCTATACTTGCCTGGTAGGTCTACTAGAGGGCGGGTTTCTCCATTTTTATTAATAAAAAGGAGTTTGCTATTTCCTGTAGATTGCTCAAATGCCGCAGTTACGATTCCTCCTTTAACAGAGCTCAGGTTATATCCAGTGAGTTCTTTTCCCCGTTGTGCCGCAGGAGAAAGAGCTACTTTTGTTTGCTTACTATTGAATGGCTCTAAAATAGAAATTTGATTGGGATGAGAGAGCCAGATGCGATTGTCTGGCGAAATATGCATATCCGCAATGTAATTTTTTGAAATAGAATTGACTTTGGCATCTGCGGTATAATGGATAAAACCATAGCCGTCAAATTTATTCAGTCCATTAACCGTCGCTAGCCAAATAAAGCCCGAAGTGTCTTGCTGTATCTTGGTGACATTACGGTGCGTCAGACCTTCTTCAAAACCATAAATCTGGAAAGAGAAATCATGCGTTTGTGCCTGTATCGAGATTTGATAAAGGCAAAAGAATAGAAGTGTGTAATATTTTACGAGATGTTTGAACTGCATTGGAGTGCGAAGATAGGGATAAAAGGCAAATAATGTGCACCACTTACCAAGTCTCATTTATAAACCCTAATCCTAAAACCGTCTCCACACAGGTTCTTTTCGCTTCAACGGCGGCAAGGTAAAGTGTACAAATCTATCCTCTACCATTGCGCTCATTATTAATAGCTGTTCGCCATTCCATTCTCCAAAAACACTAATTGGATGTCCGCCGCTAATCGCTAAAAGCTTCCAGCCAAAGTCTTCTTGTAGTCGTGCAGGAATAGTCTGTTGATTTGTGTCTGTCAGTAGTAATTTTCCGTCAGTGGATACAGGCGTTACTTGCATCAAAAAAGCAGGAAAACGTGCCAACCAAGGATTGTCGCCAATCGCCTCAGCGTATGCCGTCGCAAAGGATGACAAGTCATAATAGCCCTGCCAGTTAATGAATTCATCTACTCGATGCGCCTCTTTTGCAAACATTCGCAAAGGATAAGAGGACGGATAAAAAATCATTCCCGCTTTGAATATATGACCGACTTGCCACTCTTCTTTGTAAGGTTCTGTCTGAAAGGCAAAGTCTAATAATAAACCGACGCGGTCTATGTTTTCGCCATATAAATAGGTGCGCCGTTCATATAGTTTTTCGTCAACAGTATGCTCTGTTTGACCGATAATGAGCCAAGTATCTTCTACAAGTTCGCGGTCAATTAAGTCTTCCCGTTTATAATTTATGCCGGCTACATTGAGGAGTTCTTCCTGCAATTGTGGCGGTAATTTTTCTAGGTTTTGAAACCCTTTCGATAGCAAATGAATTTCCCCCAACTCTGCTAACATCTTTTCGTGCCAGTTGACTGTGCCGCGTAGGTTTTGCAGATTTAAGACGCGCTTTCCGATGCCGCCAAGTTTAGCATCGACCATGCGTGCGGAGAGATTTTCCCAAAAGTCATCGCCTTGTTCTTCTGCCCGCGCCAACCCCTGTTGCAATATATCTGCCAGCCAAAGGTCTAGTTCTTGCAGACCCGTTGCCATTTGTTGTAAACGCTTTTCGCGTGTTTTAAGGCGATGTTCTGCGCGTTTGCGTTCTATTTCGGCAGCCTCTTCAAGCGTGGGAGGAGGCGCATTTTTCTTAGCTATTAATTCCTTTACCCACTCACTTGTCCCTTCGATAATTTTGAAAGCACCTGATTGTTCTAAAAGCAAAAGCGCCAGTGCAATGCTGTGTTTGCAAGGGCGTTTTCGAGAAGGGCAGCTGCAATGGAAGACAGCTTTTTCAGGATGTGTATTATCAAAAACTGTTTTGTAAAAAGAAGCACCACTGCTTTTACTTTCGCCCCAAGTTAGTTTTCCATTGCTTTGTAAGTCACGCCACTTACGCGTGTGCGCATGCTTCTTTGCGCGTGCAAAGGCATCTTTATCTTGAGCTAGATTGTATATGTTTTGGAAAGTTAAAAGCATGTAATCTTTGACGGTTTTCCGTTTACTGTTGTGTATGTTACACGGTACTAATTATACATTTTGCATAAAAATAGCAATATCGTCACTTGAGTCTAATTGTAATTTTTTACGTAAACGATAGCGTCCCATTTCTACAGATTTTGGAGAAATGTTACGAACAGAAGCAATATCTTTAGTCGATAAGTTTAAACGTATCAGACCACAGAGTTGTCTTTCATTGGTCGTTAAATCAGGAAATTTTTCTGCCAAGTGATTGAAAAATTCTTGATTGACAACATCCACGTTTTGTTGAAACTTGGTGATGTCATCGTTTATTTTTAAATGATTAGAAGTCAAAAGAAGTAATTCTTTAGCTTTTGCCTTTGATTTTTCACTATTTCCTGAGTTGACGATACTTTTCAAGCCCGTATATAATTCTTCTGATAATTCATTCTTGCGAGAAATGTCTAACGCAAAATTCGTCAAATCTTGCTGTTTATTTTTTAATTCTTGTTTCAATGATTTCCTTTCTTTTTCTTCTGCCTCCAAGCGTGCGCGCATGAGTGTACGCTTTGCTTTGTTGCGCGAGTAAAAAAGCCAACTAATCAAGCCCAATCCAATTAATGCTAAAATTGCAGCTATACTAGTGTACAATCCAATACGTTTTTCAAATTTTAACTGCGCAATCTGTTCGCGACTTTCCGCCAATTCACGATTGCGTTTTTCGTCTTCGTATGATGCCTGAATTTTTGCAATTTCTGATGTGAGTTTGACGTTAATCAAACTATCATTGAGTGTACTCGCTGCAATGAGATAAGCATTAGATTTTTTATAGTCTCCTCGTTTTGAATAAAAATCTGCTAAGTCTTTTTTTGCCAAAACAGTTATGCTGTTGTATTGGTGCTCTTGACTTATTGAAAGGGCTTCTTGAAATAAATTTTCCGCTTGGAGGTCTTTATTTGATTTGCTATATATTGCCGCGAGATTCAAAATACTACTCGCAATTTGTTTTGGGTCTTTAAATTTTTTAGCTAATTCAACAGACTTAAGAAAGTACTTTTCAGAAATTTCGTATTTCCCTTGCTTAAAATAATGGTCACCTATATTTCCGAGAGGAATACTCATCATATTCTCTAATTCGTTTTCTTCAAAAATGCGCAGGCATTCTTTAAAATTTTCTAATGCTAGTTCTTTCTTGCCCATTTCGTAATGCGCAGCCCCTATGCCATTAAGATTGACTCCTTGCCAAATCGGGTCTTCTAACTCTTGATACATTTTTAGAGATGCCTCAAAATTTTTGACAGCTGCTGGTCTGTCACTTAGATAATTATAAACATTACCGATGTAGTAGCTTGCGTAAGCATTATAACGGAGGCTATCTTGGTCTTCTCCTATTTTTTTTGCTGCTAAAAAATTAGAGAGGGCAGCATCGTATTTGTTAAGATTTAAATGGGCTAATCCTAGACTTTTTAAAGCCCTAAACTCCCCGTCTATATACTCTGTTACTTGAGCTGCATCCAAGGCTTTTTGTGCTATCGCTATTTTCTGAAAATAATAAAGGCTATCACTACTCGCCAACTTATTTAAGCTGTCCACGTAAGATTTTGGAATGACGTTGACC
Source organism: uncultured Saprospiraceae bacterium (assembly GCA_937923465.1). GTDB lineage: Bacteria > Bacteroidota > Bacteroidia > Chitinophagales > Saprospiraceae > JAHDCG01. The sequence continues at coordinate 7,218 of CALDUB010000392.1, read as the reverse complement.
TGTGCCGCCAAAAAAAGACTACAGAGCAGACATAGAGTGGTCAATAATTTTTTCATTTTTTCATTTGGTGATAATTAGAGCTGGTAATATATAGCTTCTTATGGAAACAAAAAAGCCGTTTCACTTCTTTTAGAAATGAAACGACTTTCTTTTAAAAATAGCGCGATTTAAAAAGTGCTACTTGCTTCTTTGTAGATGACTGCCAACATGACCTGCCCGACAATTCGTAACGATTTTTTACTGATAATGTCCATATTGTCGTCGTGCGTATGGTGATAAGTACCAAAACCTGCACGCTCGCCACTGCCTGTTGGTTTGTTGATAATATCAATCATCGGAATGCCAGCATAAGTAGAAACGAATACATGGTCGTCTGTCACGCCACCTAAATTTTCATTGACGAAGTAATTAGAGTACCCCATTCCTTGTGCCAATTTCCATACTTTTGATACAAGATTTGGATTGAAACGCATAGAATATCCTTCTAAACCAAAACGCGGATTTTTTGAGCCTACCATGTCTAGTAGTATTCCGTATTTCGCTGAATATCCTGAAGGAACAACATTTTTTCCCCAATACTGAGAACCTAAACACCAAGTCAAAGAAGTGTCTTCTGAGCCGTCTCCGTCTTTTCCTTGGTCTTCTGCGTCAAACAATAGTAGGTCGATTCCTAAATCTTCTGCTGCAATTGGGTTGGCTTGCAATTGACGTGCGATTTCTAATAAAACAGCAACACCACTGCCGCCGTCGTCTGCTCCGTCAATCGGCTGGTCAGTACGTTCAATATCTTTATCTCCTGCAAAACGACTGTCCCAGTGTGCTGCAAAAAGAATACGTTTTTTGGCGGTAGGATTGAACTGTGCCATGATATTTTTACTGGGCAACTCCTCGCCCCAATAGACCTTTGCAGTGAAGTCTTGCTCTATAACCGTCGCGCCATACTCTTTAAATTGGCTCACTAGCCATTCTGCCGTTTTCTTATGAGTTTCAGTACCAGGTAGACGGTGTCCAAATGCCACTTGCTTTGCTACAAAATCATAAGCTGACTGTCCGTCAAATTTTGGGATGCTATATTTTGCTTTCACGGGTGTTATTGGTTTGTCAACGGGTGGTTTGTCGTCTACACAGCTGAGAAATAAAATTGAAAAACTCAGCGCGTAAAGACAGATTTTTACTTTAGAAAAGATATGCATATTTTAGAATTAATTTTGAATGAGGAATTTTGAATGATTGGAACTCCTCTGTTGTCTAATCTATTCAAAATTGCCTTATATTTTTTGAGATAATTTTACTCGTTCTTTGACAAATCCCGTGACAGGAAAAAATTAAAACCCTAAAATCAAGTATCTGCTTAGGTTTTTAATTTTTTTATGTCACATGCCACGGGATTTGTCAGAGAACCATTTTACTTAAGTATAATTGTGTCTTGTTACTTAACTATTTTACTAATAGTATGCTTAGTCCCCGAAACAGTTCGATGTAGGACTTTTAATTTTACAAAAATGCAAAGCTAAGAAATAACCGCTTTTTAGAAATCATATTTCAATTTCCTTAAAACAATAATCGCGAATCTTAACTTTTTGGTATAAAATGTGGCATAAAACTACGGATTTCCTTGAAAATTGTAGGAGATATGTCATTCTTGAAAATGAAAAATACATTGTTACTTCTTTATGACAGAATTCGGGTAATGCTCTTGTATTTTTGCGTTCTATATCAAACGAAATTACTTAGGAAGCGAAATTTATGCTTGAAGGATATAAAATATTAACGGTCACTCACAGAGACATACATGTCAAAGAAATTAGTAACTATGTTTTGCAAGTTACTGATTTTGAAGCAGGTTCTAAGAAGCTAGAGGCTTTGAAGGAGAGCTTTGGTATTGACGAGATTATGTATGTAGCTACTTGTAATCGTGTCATGTATTTTTTTTATACGGAAAAGGAATTAGATAAAAATTTCTCTTTTCGTTTCTTTCAGCAAGTTAATCCTAATCTTACCGCAAATGACCTTTTCTTATTACCGAAGAAGATTAAGTATTTTACAGGAAAAAAAGCCCTCAATCATTTAAATGAAGTAGCGGCTTCTGTTGATTCATTAGTAGTTGGAGAGAGAGAAATTTTGCGACAACTGAGAGAGTCTTATGAGACTTCTCGTGTGGCAGGTCTGACTGGGGATAAGATTCGTTTGGCAATGCAAAGCGCAGTCGCTGGCGCTAAGAAGGTGTACGGAGAGACTCGTATTGGAGAAAAACCTGTGTCAATTGTTTCTTTAGCGATTAAAGAAATGATGCGTATGAACTTGCCCGAAGATGCGCGTATCTTGATGGTTGGAGCAGGACAGACGAATCGTTTGGTTTCTAATTTTCTGATAAAGTATCAATTTCGTGATGTAGCGGTTTATAATCGTTCTTTAAATAATGCGGTACAATTAGCCAGAACGATGAGTGGCCGCGCAGATACCTTGAAAAATTTACCAAATCATAAAGGCGGTTTTGACTGCCTGATAGTGTGTACGGGGTCTACCGAAGCAGTTGTTAATGCTGAATTATACGGTCAGTTATTAGACGGCGAGACGGATAAGAAAATTGTAGTTGATTTGTCTATTCCTTATAATGTAGATAAAGATGTTTTTGAGAAATATGATGCTCATCATATTGAAATTGAAGGTTTGCGTGCTGTCGCAAAAGAAAATCTTTCTTTCCGTAAAAAGGAAGTGACGATTGCGAAAAAGATGTTGGTTGAAAATTTAAATGATTTCCAAATCCTTTTTCAAGAACGTAAATTAGCCTTGGCGATGCGTCATGTTCCTGCTGAAATCAAAGCGATTAAAGCTCATGCGATGAATACTGTTTTCCGTAAGAAAATGGATACTCTTGATGAAGAAAGTCGTGCTATCGTTGAAGAGATGCTGGCGTATATGGAAAAACGTTGTATCAGTATCCCGATGCAGGCAGCCAAAGAAGCTTTTTCTTAAGCCTATTTTTGCCGTCTCCTAATGTTATCTGCCATATCAAATACTAGTTCCTTGTAACGAACCATCATTTCTCCTTTTTTATCGTAATCAAAATTCTTTTTGTTGTGAAAAGGGTCTAGAATGAATAAGTCGTCAGGACTGTCTACAGTATCTTTAAACCGAAATATTTCCCCTCTTTCTCTCGTTACATAAAAAGAATTGGTCGGCTGCATGAGTGTTTTAGGAAAGATAAAGAGAGGTTTGCTTTTGGATGCTTTCCCAATTTTAACGGAAGATTCTTTTACGGGAGTGCCCCAGTCGATTACATAGCGCTCAGGAAGTATAAACCAATTTAAAGCTATCCGAGCTACTAGTAAAACTGCCACTGTTATCAATAATCTTTCCTGCTTCTTTTTCATAAATAGCCAACACAAACCTCCTACAGTCAAGCTAAGTCCCAATACTTTTAAGTACAAAAAGGAAATTTTGGCTTCCTGTTCTAAAAATAATGGTGCGAACATACCAATCAACAATCCAAAGCAAAGAATCCCTAAAATGATATGAATGATACGGTGCTGTACTGTCTGTTGATTTTTCTGAAAATACAGACATAAAAAACTCGTAAATAACAAAGGTAAATGCATGAAAAGGTAGCGTGGATAAACCTGTACACTTATCCAATAGACCAAAATATTGGCAAAGAATGTTACCAAGCAGAATACAATAAAAGAGTCTGCTGACAAGATGCTTTTAATACTTTTTTGAAAGAATAAAACGACTAAAACGGTCCAGGGTAGAAAGTGATAAATGATTTCAAACGGAAAAGTAAAAAGGTGCAAAATCGTACTTCCCATACCATGAGAAGAGGCTGTGCGTCGAGAGCTTTCAAATAGTAGAGTATTGAAAACTGTTTCAAGAGAATTATACTGATTATAAGCCAAGTAATAGCTTCCGACAGTTATTAAGAAGACAATACCTCCAGTGATATGTGCTAATGAAAAAAGTCGTTTAAAATCTTTTTTATAAAGAAAGAAAGCCAACAACGTCGCCGCTTGAAAGACTAAAGAAGGTAAGCCTTTCATCAAAAAACCTACGGCAGTCAACAGATAAGTAAAGATGAAAAGAGCGTAAAAATTTCGCTTTTCGTATTGATGATAAACAATCATAAAGGCAGTAAAAGTCACCCATGAAAATGCAATGTCAATCAAGCCTAGCATGCTGTCATAAATCAAAATACGTCCGCAAGTAATGAGGAAAAAAGCATTTAGAAAAGCAAATTTAGTAGAGTAGTGCTTCTTTGAATAATAAAAGATTGTAGCGGCATATCCTAAAAGACAAAATATCGTCGCTAGACGCGAGACAAATTCTTCATAACTACCAAAAGCGTTGAACCAGAGAAGCAGAAACCAATTGTAAAGTGGTGGTTTATTATAGTAATATTCGCCGTTGATAGTCGGAGTAATATAGTTACCAGAGAGGTCCATTTCTAAAGCGATTAAAGCACGTAGCGCTTCATCGTCAATAAAAGGAATGAGACCTAAATTAATCAATAAAGCAGGGACAAGCAATAGTAGAATAAAGCCAAAAAATAGATATTGTTGTTGTCTGGTGAACGTCTCTTGCATATTGATTTTGATAAATCGTAGAATTTAAGCCCAAAAGTAGCTAAATTTGATGTGATAAATCTGATGACTGCCGACACGGATTGTCATTTGAGTTTTTATATATCAAGAACAAACACTAAAAAATAATTATGCCCTTTGTCCCCCGATGTCTCTGTGGACTCGTTTTCTTTGTATTGCTAGTTTTATTTATTGGCTGCAAGGAACCTATTCAACCTCCTTCTTCTGAAAGTATAACTAAAACTGACCGCGAAATATTGGGAGATAAGTTATTGGGATTAATTAAAAATCGTCCTGTTGAATATCCAATTTTAGCAAACTCTGCTGAAGATACAATAGTTTATCAGTTTGTGCAGACGCTTTACAATCAAGCGACGGCAATGATTCGGCTAGACTTAAATGCTCCTGCTGGTAATCGTTGGAGTCAAGACCGTGATTGGGAAGTCCATATTTTGAATAAAGATGATGTTATCGATGCTTTTATCTTACCTGCGGGAGATTTACTCATTACGACAGGTTTTTTAAAGAATATTAAAAGAGAGAATGAATTGTTCTATCTCTTGTCTTTTGAAGCAAATCTAATCAATGAAAAATATCTTTTGAATCGCATGGTTACAGAGTATAATACGATTAACCTGATTAGTATTATAGACGGTGCGGTAGAAAGTAATGGTATTGCCGTTGGTCAAGTATTGAAGGATGCGACGGAATTCGTTTTTAATGAAAGTGAAGTTGGTCAAATAGATGAAATTGCTATACCTTCGATTTGTCGTACTTCGATTTATCGGGGAGACGGTATTTCTGAGATTATTGGACATGATACTGATGGTACCAATTTTTGGCTAAAAAAGCGGATGAACTATGGAGGGAGAGAAGAGGCTGCTATTCAAATTGCAGATGAAATCGGTAACTGTGGTTCGCTGCGCACAACGGGGGCGTATCAAGAATTTATTTTGGATGTCTTAGATTGACTTTTCTAATTTTTCGGCACTACGGTGAAAACTGTGGATTGGTAAATTATTTCGTCTATTTGTTGAGTTTTAGGAGTCAGGAGTCAGGCGCGAGGGGTCAGGCTATTCTAACTTATACATTTGTATTTGTACAATTTAGAATAGCCTGACCCCTGAAAATTATAAGCAAAGAGTAAGCTTTATAATCCATCTACACTTTTGACCGTAGTGCCAATTTTTCAAACAAGAAAGTGTCGTTAACTCTTTGAGCTAGCGACACTTTTTTTGTTTGAGAGACACGGTGTGGAACGACCGTGTTATTGCTCGTCGAATTTCATGTCAAACTTCTTCAAGATTGTCTCTACTAATGGATTCAATTCATTCATGCGCAATAATCTATCTTTATCAGACATCGGTTTTTTGCGCTCTGGTGCAGCACTTAGCTTACTTTTATCAACAGACAACTTTCGATTTAGAATTGGACGCTTGAGTTCTGTACGCAAGAATTCCATGAGGAGTAAATCTTGTCTAATCGTATTCTCTGCCAATTGAGAAGTTACTTTTAACTCAATTTCTGTATCAGAAATCAAGATAACCTCCGTCGAGCGCATGATATTTTGCAAATTCGCGCTACCTGCCTGTGAAATATATTTCTCCCAAGCCGCCAATAAAGTCTCAGTTGTCAAAGGCGCCTTCTGTTCATCTTCCGCAGCTTTTTGAACAGTTTCTTTTTTTACAGAAGCCTCAATATCCGCTAGGTTCATAGAAAAACCACCTGTACTTTTTCCCAAGCCTAAAGAAGGTTTTTCCAACTTTGGTTGCTCTGGTTCTTGTGTTACATTAGTAGGAGCTGCAACGGGTTGTGGTGTTGCTTGAACAGGATTAGGCGTTTGAACTGCCTGTGGTGTAGGCTCTGGAGCTGAAACGGCTGGCGCAAGGGGAGGAGCGGCAGACGTAGGCGTATTTTGCTGTACTTCAACTGCTGGCGCGGCATTATTTACGTCAATTGTTTTTTTTTCAAGGGGTGTGGCAGACATCGGTATCGCACTAGCAGGCGCAGCAGCGCGAGCAATGTATGCCATTTTTATCAAAGCCATTTCCGTATGTAGGCGTTTGTTACGCGCCATTTTGAAATTAATATCACAATCATTCGCAATACTCAAAGCCGACAAAACAAAACTCGTCGGCGCTAAATTTGCTTGCTGCTGATAGCGGTCTTTCAATTTATCACTCACCTCTAACAACTGCAAAGTCGCCGCATCTTTACAAACCAAAAGATTTCTCAAATGCTCTGCCAAGCCATTAATGAAGATATCTGCTTCAAATCCTTTCCGCAAAATATCATCAAAAATCAGCATCAATTGCGACACATCTTCCGTTAAAAGTGCGTCCGTTACTTTAAAGAAATAATCATAATCCAACACATTTAAGTTGGTAATGACATCTTCGTAAGTTATCGTTTTACCAGAAAAAGAGACAATTCTATCAAAAATAGAAAGCGAATCACGCAAGGCACCGTCCGCTTTTTGAGCGATGATATGCAGTGCGTCTTTGTCTGCTTCAATTCCTTCTTCTGCACAAATGCCTTGCAAATGTGTCACCATTGCCTGTATTTGAATGCGCTTAAAGTCAAAAATCTGACAGCGCGACAAAATGGTAGGAATGATTTTATGCTTTTCAGTTGTTGCTAA
>CALDUB010000391.1 GCA_937923465.1 uncultured Saprospiraceae bacterium | reverse complement strand
TTCGGCTTTTAGGTCGTTTTTTCTTGTCATAAACAGCCACTTCCAACTAACAACTTCCAACCACCAATTAAAAATTTGCGCAAATATACCAAAATAAAAAAAGCCCTGACAAGTCGTGTGACCTGTCAGGGCTTTTTATTTTAAGAAAAAATGAAGCAGCCTCACAGATTGCACGTGCAATTGCGAATAATTATAATGCTGCCTATAATTCGATTCTGATTCATTTTTCTTTGTTTCTATGGTAAAGATACACTTTTTCGGGAAAAAAAGTTTCGTTGTAGGAATTGAAAAGGGAAAATTAGTCAATTAATGAAAATGTTGCTACTTACCAACCTACTATTTTTAGGCATGATTGTCTATAAAAATATTACTTCCCAGACTGATTTCAAGTCGCTCCCGGTAGGGTTTCCCTCCAATAGGAGGGAAACCCTACCGGGCGTTATTCGGGGAGCAGTAGAGAATAAAAATTTAAAACCAATCACTTCAAAACAAAAGCCCTGATAAATCACACGACTCATCAGGGCTCCCTCATCTTGAGAAAAGTAAACTTACTTAGAAGTAAACCTATCCGTTTTATCTCCCAAAGTAGCCTGCAATACAGCCAATGCCAATCCTTTAGCATCCGCCGCACTATATCCTTTTCCTACAAAGTAATCTTCCAATAAAACATTAGACTGATAAAAATTCAATCTAAATGCAGTTGCAATTTCGTTTAGAGTCGCATCTCTTGCTCCCCAACCTTCTACATTTTGTAATAAAGAAGTCTGCCATTTGGTCAAAGCATCGCGGTCAGCAGTAGACGGTGCTATTGGTGCTAAAAACAAACGAATAGCTCGCGCACGGTATCCTGCTTCTTTTGCTGCATTGACTTTGCTTCCTGCACTGATGTCATCTGCGATTGTATTCAAAACTTGTATTTCTTCCCAGTTGCCAAACCCACCTGCATCTTGTAGTGTCAAATTACCTGCATCTGCAGCTGTTCCAAATGCTTGTAATGCTTCACCTGGGTAGCGTTCAAACATCCAAGCTGGAACTGAAACGCGTTCATTGTCTACACTTTGCACATAGCTCAAGTGTTGTAGCAATTGTTTCAAATTGCGGTAAGAGTAACTTGCTGTGTAATCAAATTTTGGTGCATTTCTCAGGCTTTTACCCACGAATGCTCCTTTGACTGCTTCTGCCATTAGTGCATCAATCTGTGCGGCGTCATTACTATTTTCGTACAACCAGTATGCACGATAAGCTTTTGCTGTTGGCGCATTTGAACGCTCTAATGTTAAAAGAGCATTTTTCGGGTCACTCCACAATCCGTCAATCGCGTATTGTAAACTCCCAGGTTTTGCTGTCGTCGCATTTTGACTATTAAATTGTGCTAAGGCTCGGTATTTTTTTATTTGGCGGTTATTTGCCCAAAGTTCTTCGTAAGCGGCTCTTGTTCCTTTTCCGTAATAGCCGTCCAAACTACTTTTGTATGTGCCTTCTGCTTTTAAAATTTCTTGTAAACGCAAAACTGAAGTGCGCTTTACATCCGAACGAATAGCTGGCTTTTGTGCCACTAAGGGAACTGATGGTGGAGGCGTTTTAGTAACAACTTTTGCTGGAGGAGTGGGTACAGGCGCAGGAACTGATTTTGTCGTTGTACTTGTAGGCACCTCGATTTTCTTTGTTTCTGCATTATAAGAAGTAGTTGGTTTTTCTTTCGCTTTTGCTACATCATCCTTTGAAGCTTGTCCTTTCGCAGTTTCAATTACTTCAGATTTTTGATTCGCAGGTGTTGGCGTAGTTTTCGGAAGTGTTGGCACTACCGCTGTTAAATCTACATTACCTGTCTCAAAAGCAGTAACTTCATGTATCAGTGATTTCTTGACATTTTTGACAAAAGCATCACTAAATCCTTTGCGTTGAATAGTTGGTAGAATGGCTTTGGCTGCCGCTGCGCTTGGGTATAATCCCGCTACAATTTTGATTTGATTGCCATTTTGCAATGCAAAAATACGCCCTGCCGAAGAGAAGACTTTCCAGTCAATTGTCTTACGTGCATCTCGCATACCTAGTTGGATAACCGAGACTGTCTCCGACTCCACTCCACTCAAGTTTTTCGGAGAAGCATCAATGTAACCACGGTCTTTGGCTATGGCTGCGGCTCTATCTGCTGCTGCTTTACCTTTAAATCCGCCAATGAAAACATTTTTAGAATTACCAATAGTTTTTTCCGCATAGATGTAACCTAAGTCTTCTACTACAGAAAAAGCACTCGCCTTTGCATTGATGAATTCACCCAGTTGTACTGCGTAAATTTCAGAACCCGTCTGCGCCGTTACGGAAACAGTGAGAAGTAGCAATAAGGCTAAGATTGAATTTTGTATGTATTTCATGTTTCTTGATTTCTCATTTAATTTTGAGGAAGAGGTTTTCCCCTTTTACCTTTCAAAACGCACGTTTAGTTCAAAGTCGTATGTCGAGGGGAAAATTTTCCTTTCACTATTAAGATTCGGGAAGGCTCTCGTTTCCACAAAGTTAGGTTTTATTTAACTTCAATGTTCGTAGATATACCGCGATTTCTTTGCCAAACTTCTACAAAACACATATCTACTAATTTCAATCTGTCACATTCGTACTTCGTAATTCGTACTTCGTAAATCTAATCATCCTTTTCTATTAGGATTATCCTTCAAAAAACTCCCCCAATCACTATATTTTTTCGTCCCACCAAGCGCACTATTCGATTGATAAAAATGACACATCGCCGTCGCCAAAGCATCCGTCGCATCTAAATAATGAGAGGACAAATCTACCTTCAATGTCATCTCTAACATTCCTGCGACTTGTTCTTTTGAAGAATTTCCACTGCCTGTTACGGACTGTTTTATCTTTTTGGGCGCATACTCTGTTACTTCTAAGCCTTTGCTGATTCCTGCTGCGATAGATACACCTTGGGCGCGTCCCAATTTAAGCATGGATTGTACATTCTTTCCATAGAAAGGCGCTTCAATTGCCATGTCTCTAGGTTTGTGGACTTCTATTATTTCCACTAATCGCTCGTATATCTTACCCAACTTTTTATAAGCATCTCCTAAATGTCCCATTTTAACAACACCCATTTCTAATACCTTGACTGTCTTTTTGGATTGTACTTCCAATACAGCGTAGCCCAAGAGGTTGGTACCAGGGTCAATGCCGAGAAGTCGATAAGGTTTGAAAACTGCTTTTTTCATTTATTTAGTTGTCAGGCTGCTCTTGCTCACAGGAATTATTGATTGGAACGCGGATAAACACGGATTGAACGGATAAAACGCGGATTCTTTTCATGATTTGCTCGTGCAAAAGTAGGTAAAAAATCGACGTTTATTCGTTCATAATAATATTAACAATCATAGAAATTATTCTCAAAAAAAGAATCGTACGTAGTCTAAGTCAAAGTAGAAAAATCCGCGTCCTATTCGTTCTATCCATGTTTATCTTCCGAAAAAATCAGGACAGGCTGCGTTTCTATCATACGTTATCAGCAATCCACACATTACACGGCGTGGAACGACCGTGTTACCTAACCAGCGTCACATCACCCAAAAAATCCTTAATCTTCTCATCCCCCTCACACTTCGCCTTGATAATATAAACATAGACATCAGCAGGCGCAGGAACACCATTAAACTCCCCGTCCCAAGAAATATCAAAGCCCGTATTAGAGAACAACAACTGCCCCCAACGACTATAAATCTCAAACTGAGTGATTTCCAACAATTTACTATTCGGAGCTAATCGGAATAAATCATTCGTTCCGTCATCATTTGGAGTAAAGACATTCGGCACTTCAATCGCTTCTAAATCACAATCTGTAGTAATCGTTACCGTTATTTCCGTGCTGCGCTCACATCCATTTATATCCGTGACCATTACTTGATAAGTGGTTGTCGTATCAGGAGTAGCGATTGGATTTGGGCAATCCGTACAACTTAATCCCGTCTCTGGCATCCAATTGTAAGTTTCATAACCTTCTGT